>NZ_BBIY01000011.1:0-5659 GCF_000744065.1 'Chrysanthemum coronarium' phytoplasma | reverse complement strand
TTCGATAGCTTTTGCAGTACAGCAAGCAATTGAAGGACCACCAGGAAAAAGACTTATTGCACTTGGCAAAGGAAATAAGATTTCAAAAATTTCGCGATACATGTAGCCTTCTTTGTTTGTAGGAGTATTGTAAGGGAAACGAACATAAGCATTTTTTAATTGTGTATCTGTGATTTTGGTTTGGGCAAGTTGTTTTAAAGCATCAATCCAACTGTAGCCTACTCCATCAGAAAATTGTTCTTTTTGGCGCCATACAATCTTTTTGGGTAAATAAGATTCAAATGTTTGTCGTAGAATATGTTTTTCTATTTTGCCATTTGTGCCACACATTTTATCTTTGGGATTAAGTCTCATAGCAACATCTAAAAAGTTTTTGTCTAAGAAAGGCACTCGCGCCTCTACTCCCCAAGCACTCATTGCTTTGTTGGCTCGTGAACAATCATATAAATGTAATGAAGCTAATTTACGGACTGTTTCTTTGTGGAATTCTTGAGCATTAGGGGCTTTATGAAAATATAGATAACCTCCAAAAATCTCATCAGCACCTTCACCAGAAAGAATCATTTTGATTCCCATAGCTTTAATTTTGCGAGCCATTAAATACATAGGAATTGATGCGCGAATAGTTGTAATATCATACGTTTCAATGTGATAAATAACATCTTTTAAAGCATCTATGCCTTCTTGAATAGTAAAATTAATTTCATGATGGGCTGTTCCTAAATGATTGTCTACTTCTTTGGCAGCTTTAAGATCAGGAGCGCCTTTAAGACCTACAGCAAAAGAATGAAGTGAAGGAAAACAAACCTCTTTTTTACTTGATTCTTCTATGCGGTGTTTGGCAAATTTTTTAGTGATTCCAGAAATAATAGAAGAGTCAAGACCACCAGATAAAAGTACGCCATAAGGAACATCAGACATTAAATTTTTTTTACTGATGCTTCAAGAAAATTGCGTAATTGGTTTGTGTTGGTTTGGTTGTTGTAAACATTTTGATAATCCATCCAATTGCGTTTATAATATTTCACCATTTTGCCAGATTCACTATATAAATAATTTCCTGGAGGAAAAATAGAAAGGGTTTGGCAAATGGGAATTAAGGCTTTCATTTCAGAAGCTATATAAAAATTTTGGTTAAGGTAATATCCCATATAAAGTGGAATTATTCCCATATGATCGCGTCCTATAAGATAGGTGTTTTTTGTAAGATCATATAAAATAAATGCAAACATTCCTTGTAATTCATCTAAAAAATTAACACCTTTTTCTTGATATAGTGCTAGAATAACTTCACAATCTGATTCTTTTTGAAATTCGTATTTATCTTTGTATTGTTTGCGTAAATCTAGGTGGTTATAAATTTCTCCATTTATTGCAAGTATTAAGGTTTTGGTTTTATTATAAAGTGGTTGAGCTCCAGCATTAACATCTATAATTGATAGTCTTTCGTGTGCTAAAATGGCTTTTTGAGAGGCAAAAATTCTTGACCAATCAGGTCCTCGATGACGCATCAAACTTGAAAGTTTAAGAGCTTGGTCACGCAAAATTTGTGGATCGGTTTTAATATTTAGTATTCCAAAAATTGAACACATTTTATTCTCCTTTTAAACGCATTGAAAACACATTTTATTTTTTCTTCGATAAACAACTTCATAACAAATTATAATCTTTAAAAAAATCATATAAAGCGTTTTTTTCAATGTGAGGAGCAGTTAAATTTGCAACTTTGTGAAGAGTTTCATAATGATTATTTGCCATGACGATTCCTATATCTGCAAATTGAAGCATTTCAAAATCGTTGCAACCATCTCCCATGCAAATTAATTGGCAGTCTTTGTGGTCTTTCATAATTGCTTGGATACCATAAGCTTTATTAACTTGTTTGGCACTTAAACTTACAACACCATTTTTCCAATAATAAGCGTGGAGTTGTTCAAAATCTTTTAAAAAATCAACAACAAGGGAGGTATTTGGATGAAATAAATTAATTTTGTAAATAGGTTTTTCTAAATGAAGATTGCTTTTGATGGGATTTTTTTTGCAACATTACATTATCAAACAAACTTTTAGAATCAGGATCTGTTGTTTGGGTTATGTCCTTTTCTTCTAAACTGACATTGAGAACTATGATTCCTTTTTTTTGGGCTTGGCAATTTAGTTTAATTACAAGTTCTTGGGGGATGCAAGTTTGTTGGACGATATTTGTGGCTTTCCAAGTAATAACTCCATTTAGAACAACAAAATACTTAAATAAAGAAGTAAGTTCTTTTAAAACGCTTAAACCTTTGTAGCTTCTTCCTGTAGCAATTTCTAAAATATTATTGGGTTTTTTCGCTAGGGTTTGTAAAAGTTTTGTGGTTTGTGAAGGAATTTCTTTGGTTTTGCCGTTGTATAAAGTTTGGTCAATATCAAAAAAGAATAGTTTTTTCATATTTGTTCCTTTATTCCTTGATATATTATAATCAAAAGATAACTAATTAATGCAAAAATGATGAAAAAAATAAATGACATAAAATATTATACAAATCAAATATTTTTATTTTGTCATAAATAAACTTTTAAACTTTGGTATAAATAAAAGCATTTCCAAAAATCACTTTTTTGATAATAAATTTTTTGGGCTGATATGCGTTTGTTTTTTTGATATTCAAAAGGATTGTCAAAAAAGATTTTAGCTAAACGATGAAAAATAATTTCTGCTCCCTTTTTGCCAACTTCAGGATGTAAAGGGTTTTTGGAATAATCACAAATTTTTAAATGCAAAAGAAAATGTTCTAATAAATTACAATACACCAAATTAATGCCTTTTTGGTATTCAAAAGGGTGGTGTTTGGCGTATTTGGGATTTGATAATCCTCTTGCTTGATATTCTTTTATGTGGTGTATTTCTAAGCCTTCAGATGTTTTTTTGATATTTGGGTTAGTTTGAGTAAAACTTGCATCCATAAAATAAGAGCCACTTACTAAACCGTATTTTTGTTTTACAAAAGTTACTGATTGATCGTATGTTAAAAGCATCATAATTTCAATATCAGTTATTTTTTGGTCTTGTTGTAATTTATCAAAAATGGTGTGAATGTCTTGTAAATGTTTTAATATATTGTTGCATTTACGATTGGAGTTCCAAAGAAATTTCATCAAAAAGAAATTATTTATTTTTTTTAATTCACAATAAATGGCATGATAAAAATAAAATGTTTACATCCATAAACTGATTTTTTCTGATAAAAAGACAATATTTTTTTTGATGTTGACTTTTTGTTTAAAATGTATTGCGCAAAAAATGATTACTAATATTGTTACAATTAATAATTTATTCATTTTTATCCTCTTTTATTTATTTTTATTGATTGTGTAATTGTTTAAAAAAACAGATTTAATCAAATTAAAAACAAAAAAATGAAAAGCAAAGCAAAGCAAAAAATATGAAAAAGGCAAAAGGAGCAAAATATAGAAATATAATAATTTTAAATAATTTAATAATGTGTTTGTATTTACAATAATTTTGAATAATAAAATAATATTTAAGATTTATTTTTTTGATTAATTAATAAATTATGAAGTCCAAAGCCTAATGTTTTTTTTTGTTTAATGACAAGTTCTTTTAAAGGTAATTCGGGGTGTATTTTAGGTTCGTAATCCGAATATGGATAATATTTAACTTCTTTTAAATCTTTGTTTTGTTCTAAAGTATTGCGGTTTAGCCCCATTTTATCAAGGGTGCCTGCAAAAATTAAATTAGTTAATAAAGGTTCGGTGAGGAAAGGAAACAATTGTTGTTTAAAGGTTTTAAAAGAATAATAAAGGGGCATTTGGGCAGTTTTAGTTAATTTTTGGTGTTCTTTAATTAATTTTTTTTGTTCTTTCATTAATTCTTGGCAAAAGGCAATATTTATTCCTTTAATAATAGTTAGAGGCAAAAATAATTTATTGTCTTTGAAATAATATTTATCTTGGCTACTAAATATATGGGGTGGTTCTATAATGATACCTTTTTGGATAACTTCTTTGAGCAAAATTTCTGTCTGGGTTGCATCTCCAATAGCATCATTTAATAAAGTAATTACAAAAGCAATAAAATAATTAGCTTTCAAATAAGCCATACGATAACTAATTAAAGAATAAGCGACACTGTGACTTTTGTTAAAACCGTAATTGGAAAATTTTAAAATATAATCATAAAGTTTGTTAGCTATTGTAAGGTCGCGTCCTTGTTCTTTGCTTTGGGCAATGAAGTTGTTTTTTTCTTGCAATAATAAATCTTTTTCCTTTTTGCTAATAGCTCTTCTAAAAAGGTCTGCTTGGGCAAGACTGTATTTGGCAAAGACAGCTACAATTTGCATAATTTGTTCTTGATAAAGAATAATGCCATAAGTGGGTTGGAGGATAAAATCAATTAAGGGGCTAAAAAAAGTGGTAGTTTTTTGATGGCGGTTTTTTAAAAACATATTAAAAGAATCGATGGGTCCTGGTCTATTTAAGGCAAGTAAGGCAATTAGGTCTTCGAACTTTTGGGGCATCATTTTTTGTAAAAAGATTTTGGCGTTATAAGATTCTAATTGAAAAATCCCTATTGTTTTTCCTTGTTGCAACAGCTCGAAAGTTTTTGTGTCGTTTAAAGGGATTTTAAAAAGACCAAAATGGGGATTAGTTTTTTGAATGGCTAAAACCATTTTATTCATCAAAGTAAGACTTCTTAATCCTAAAAAATCTATTTTGAGAAGTCCGATTGATTTAAGGAAAGAAGCTTCCCATTGGGTTTGTTGTAAGTTATTATGAGTGCCTTTTTGTAAGGGGATAATTTGATCAAGGGGCATTTGGCTTAAAATAATTCCTGCTGGATGGGTTCCTGTAAACCGTGGTATTCCTTCGATATAAGATGCCATTGTAAGTAAGTTTTTCATTTGCAAATCCAAAGTTTCTTTTTGATAAGTGCTTTTTTTATCCAAATATGCCAAAACGCGTTTAGTTTGGAATTCCTTTACTGTGGGCATAAATTTAACTAATTCATTGATAATGGCTTTTTGGCTTACAAATCTACCAAAAGTAATAATACTTGCTACGTGTTTGGTGCCGTACTTTTGACAAACATATTGAATAATTAAATCTCTTGTATTGTCTGGAAAATCAAGGTCAATATCTGGCATAGTTTTTCTTTGAGGATTTAAAAAACGCTCAAAAATAAGATCATATTGTAAAGGGTCAATCTCTGTAATTTGTAAACAAAAACACACCAAAGAACCCGAAGAAGAGCCTCTACCAGGACCTACTAAAATACCTTGTTTTTTGGCGTATCTTACAACATCACCTACAATTAAAAAATAATTGTCATATTCCATATCAGCTATAATTTGTAATTCTTGATCTAGCCTTTGTTGGTATTTGGTATATTTAGGGTTTTTAAAATCGATGTATTGGCGCAAACCTTCATAAGAAATTTGTTTTAAGTAATCTTTGGCAGTTATTTTTTGGGGTTGTAAAAAATCAACAAAGGAAGGCAACAACATTTTTTGTGGTAAATAATTTTGATATTTAATAGAAGAGATTAATTTTTTTAAATAAGCAAACATTGCTTTATGTGTTTGGGCGTTGTAGGCGCTATCAAAATTATCTTTGGTTAAAAAAGATAAATCAGTTTGGTCGTCGTTTTTTTTATTTT
>NZ_BBIY01000012.1:0-8078 GCF_000744065.1 'Chrysanthemum coronarium' phytoplasma | reverse complement strand
GTTTTTCGGGACAAAAGAAAAGGGTTGGTTTTCCTTTGTATTTTTATATCCTTATATCTTTTTGTTATCTTATTCGCAAACCACTTTTTTAATAGCATCAGCTATTTTTTCAGGGCTTAAAAACTGATAATGTTCTGCTTTGGCTAAAGGCATTGTGATATCATTTCCAGTAACTCTGGCAGGAGCTGCATCTAGGTATAAGAAAGCTTGTTCGTTAACTAAAGCCATTAATTCTCCTGCAGGTCCGTAAGTTTTACATGCTTCATGAACTACTAAAAAGCGTCCAGTTTTTTTAACAGATGTAATTACAGTTTCTCTGTCAATAGGATTAATAGTTCTTAAATCAATTAGTTCTACGGAAACATTAGGATCAAGTTGTTTAAGGGCTAATAGTGTTTCTGGTACCATCGCTCCCCAAGCTACAACTGTAATGTCTGTGCCTTCTTGAACGACTTTGGCTTTACCGATTTGGACTTCATAATCTGTTTCGGGAACTTCTTGACGGAAACCACGATAAATTCTTTTAGGTTCCATGTAGACTACTGGATCAGGGTCGTTAATAGCAGCCATTAATAAACCTTTAGCGTCGTAAGGATTAGATGGAATAACTACTTTAAGACCAGGAACAGAGCCTAAGATTACTTCTAATGATTCGGAGTGATGTTCTAAGGATTTTACCCCTCCACCAACTGGGACTCTTACTACCATAGGTACTGTGTAATTACCACGACTACGGTTACGCAAACGGGCTGCGTGGGCAAATAGGTCTTCTAGTCCTACAAAAATAAAACCATCAAATTGGATCTCTGCAACTGGTCGCATGCCGTTAATGGCAAGTCCGATAGCGCTTCCGATAATAGAAGATTCAGCAATAGGGGCATTAAAAACGCGAGTTTCTCCGTGTTTGTCTTGTAGGCCTTTAGTTACGCGGAAAACGCCGCCTAATTTTCCTACATCTTGTCCAAAAAGAACTACTCGAGGATCTTTTGCTAACTTGCTATCTAAAGTTTGATTAATTGCATCTAGTAATGTCATTGAAGCCATTATTATTTACCTTCCTTTGTGTTGAAAAAAGCTTTGCATTCTTCGTATTGTTCTTCTAATTGAGGAGTCATTTTTTCATAAGTGTATGCAAAAATATCTTTAATATCGATGTTGTTGCCTGTTTGTTCTACTTTTTGGTGTGCTAAAACAACTTCTTCTTGGGCTTCTTTTTCAAATTGTTCTACTTGTTTTTGAGTTAGATAACCTTTATTCATCAAGTATTTTTGAAAACGTACAATTGGGTCTTTTTTGCGCCACTCTAATTCTTCTTCTTTGCTACGGTAAACAGAAGCATTATCATTAGTGGAGTGTGCTTCTAGACGATAAGAAACATTTTCAATTAAAGTAGGTCCGTTTCCTTTGCGCGCTTCGTTAAAGGCTTCTTGGGCTGCTACATAAACAGCTAAAATGTCGTTGCCGTCTACTTGCATGCCAGGAATTCCACAAGCATAACATTTTTGAGCTAAAGTTTTAGCTTTGGATACTTTGTTACGAGGATTAGAAATAGAATACTGGTTATTTTGAATAAACACTACTAATGGTACTCCAAAAACAGCAGCATAGTTAAGACCTGCATTAAACTCTTCGTGTGCAGTTCCTCCGTCTCCAATAGTTGCAATAGTTACTTCTTTTTTATTTTGCATTTTGCTTGCTAAGGCAAGTCCTGCTCCTAAATTAACACTAGAACCAATAATAATGTTAGTTGGTAAAATACGCAACTTAGGGTCTAGTTGAGAGCCTTTTTCATTGCCATACCAGTAAAGATAAAATTGTTCTAAAGAAACTCCACGGTAAAGAAAAATTCCTGCATCACGATAATAAGGTGATACCCAATCTTGGGGTTCTAAGGCAGCAGCGACACCTACTTGAGATGCTTCTTGCCCTGAGTTAAGTAAATAGTTTCCCATACGTCCTTGGCGTTGATATTTTAAGGCTGCTAAATCAGCTTGTCTACCTAAAACCATTGTTTTATACATTTTTAATAAAACATCTTTAGATAATTTTGGTTCTAATTCAGGTTGAACAAGGTTGCCATTTTCGTCAAGTATTTGGAATTGTTTACCTTTTAGGGGGTCGTACACATTCGTTAACATTGTAATACTCCTTATTTTATTTATATTAGTTTGTTTTTGATTAAATGTATTATATCTTTATTGTGTTACTAAATATAATTAATTTAGTGTTATTTGATAATATACATCTACACTTAAATTGTACTTGAAATTAAGACAAATGATGAAACAAAATAATGAAAATTGAAAGTTTAAGAGATAAAAAAAACACCATATATTATAATATATGGTGTTTCAATTAATATTTATTTATTGTTGATGATGTCAACTGGTTTTTTGTTAGACCATTTATAAATAATGAAAGATATAAATAGTAGAGTCATGAAAAAGACATAACTAAATGATAATAAATTAAATAAAAGGACTCTTACAAAAGGATTGAAAGCTAAATATGGTGATGTAAACCATAATAAAATGCCTTTATTTTTCGAATTTACTAAATAATTAACGAAAACCATAATGTCATTTTCACTTTCAAAATTGGGCAACGGTTTCATATCGAAAGATGAAAATAATATAGATGCATCTTTAAACCAAAGTAAAATACTTAATAATAATACAAAAGTTAAAACCATTTGGAATAAAGCAAAAAAGAATGCTTCAACTAAAAAGATTTTACCAACATTAACACCATTAGAACCTAAAGATCTTAGAATACCCATTTTTTTATTTTGAAGTTTGGCACTCATAGAAAAATAAAGCATAATCATAGCACCTGGAACAGATAAAATCCAAACCCAGAACATAGGGCTACTTATAATTTGAATAGTTTTAACAGCTATTTGCACAACACCAACAAAAAAATATAATTCTCCATATCCTTTATATCCTTCAAATAATTCATACATTTGATATATTTTATCACAGATTCCGAACCATTTATAACTCAAAAATGTAAAAGCAAAAAACATAAAAATAAAAGTTGCAATAGCAGTTACTAAAACAGCCAATGCCAAGAAAAACTTTTTATTTTTAAAACTCTTTAAAGCAGCCTTAGCAACAAACGAAAAAGGCAAACAACTAGGAAAAGATACAAAATCAGTATCTTGTTGTAATACTTTAGTCTCATCAGTTTTATTAAAGTTTTCTAAAGCAGGATTTTTAGTTAAGTTAGTTAAGTTTGCAATCATTTCAGCTGTAAGAACTTGACCTTCTTTAAATACTTGTTTTTTGTCTTTGCTTTTTTTAGTAGTGTCTTTTTTTCTTGTCATATCTGATATGACTTTGCCATCTTTACATTCTAAAATACGATCAGCATATTTATAAGCACTTTCGCTATCATGAGATACAATAACTACTAATTTTTCTTTACTTAAATTTTGAAGTAAATCAAAAACTTGGGTTCCTGTTTCTGAATCTAGATTTCCTGTAGGCTCATCAGCAAAGACCATTTTAGGATTTTTCAACAAAGCACGAACAATAGCAACACGTTGTTTTTGTCCTCCTGAAAGTTCATTAACTCTTCTATTTAGGAATGAAACATCCAATCCTACTTGATTCATTAAATCATTAATTAAGGCAACATCTGGTTTTTTATTTTGTAATTGTAATGCTAAGACAATATTTTCAAATACATTCATATCTTCTATTAAGTTGAATTCTTGGAAAATAAAACCAATCATTCCGTTACGATAATTATCTAAATATTTTTGATTAAAAGTTGTAATAGGAACTTTGCATACTTCAACTACGCCGCCGTTTGCAACATCAATGCCTGTTAAAACATTTAATAAAGTAGATTTACCAGAACCTGATTTACCTAAGATAAAAACCATACCTTTATCAGGTAATTTTAAAGAAACGTCTTGTAAGGCCATCGTCATATTACCGCGTTTAGTAACGTAATTTTTGCTTAAATGGTTGACATTAAACATTTTTAAAGACTCCTTTAGTTGTTTTGTTGTTTTATTGATTAAAAAAATTTATAATTATACAAATGTAAAAAGGCAAAAAGACAAAAAGGGCAAAAAAACTAATTTAACTACCCTATTATTTTACTTATTTTACCACAATTATTATATTTGCATATACACTTAAAAAGCAATATTTTTTTTATCTATTTTTATCTAATTTCAATATGAAAGTGTTTAATCAAATTAGAAGTAATTTTTTCCATACAATGTTCTACATCTTGTTTTTCTAAGTTTTTATCTAAGTTATTGAAAAAAAGTCTAAGGGCAAGAGAATGTTTTTCTTTGGTTGTAGGTATTTGATAAACATCAAATAATTCACATTTGATTAAATCAAAAGGGGTAGTTTGTTTAATGGTTTGTTCGATTTGATAAAAGGAATATTTGGTATCTACTAAAAAGGCTAAATCACGAATAACAGTAGGAAATTTAGGAATTGGTTGGAAGGTAAACGTTTTTGTAGTGTTAAGAATTTCATCCGTTAAAAAAAGTTCACAAAGAAAACTTTCTTTTAAGTGGTATTTGGTATTAAGTTGGGGATGTGTTTTTCCGATAACTCCTATTATTTGATTGTTAAATAACAAATTGGCTTGCATTCTTGGATGAAAATTACTATGTTGTTGTGTTTTTTGATAAGTAAGGGTAATGCCTAGAAAAGCACTAATTTTTTCAAGGATGCCTTTGGTAACAAAAAAAGAACTTGAAACATCTTGTTTGTGCCACAAGGAATTTAAGAAATGACCATTCAAAGCAAAAGCAAGACTTAATGTTTCTTGGTTGGGAAAATAAGTTTTTCCAATTTCAAAAAAAGCAGTATCAAAAGTTTGTCGTTTGTGCTGATAGCTTAAAACTTCTACTAAACTACTTAGCAAACTTTGTCTTAAAATCATTTTGTCTTGTGACAAAGGATTCATTATTTTGATAAAGGGTTTTTGAGGAGTAAAAGCTTCAAACATCTCAGAGCTAATTAAACTGTAAGTAATAGTTTCATAAAATCCTAAATTAACTAAGAGTTTGCGCAATTCTCTAATATTTTTTTGTTTTAAGGTTAATTTTCCTTGAGTAGGGATTTGAATTGTTTGGGGAGGTAATTTATGGCAACCATAAAGTCTAGTTAAATCAGAAATGACATCTTCTTTAATTTTGACATCATAACGACGTAAAGGAGCTTGGAGGTTTAATTGTTCGTTTTTGTTCTGTGGTCCTAAATGTTTGGATGTATGTATCTGATAATCTAGGTTTAATAACCAATTTTTGATTTGAGTAGGGCACAAAGAAACGCCAATTTTTCTTGTAACAAAATCAAGATTCAAAGAAATAGTAGGATTGGTACGGTTTTTTTGTTTTGTAATTACAGGTTGGTAAGTAATTTTGCCATCTGCTAAAGTGACTAAAAGTTGGCATGCTTTTTGAAAAGCTAAAGGAATAAGACTTTGGTCAATGCCTCTTTCAAAACGTAGGGAACTTTCAGTTTTGGTTTTGAGTTTTTGACAAGTTTGGGCAATAGTTTGGGGCGAAAAATAAGCAGCTTCAAGAATAATTTTAGTAGTTGTAGGTTTAATGCTGCTTTCTAAAAGTCCTACAATACCAGCTAGAGCAATGGCTTTTTTGCCATCTGTAATAACTAAATCATTTTCATCTAAAACAAAATCATTTTGGTTAAGAGTTGTAATATTTTCTTGTGGTAAGGCTTTTCTAACTTTGATTTGTTTGATGTTTTCAGAATCAAAAGCGTGTAGGGGAATACCGTATTCGATTAAAATTAAATTAGTGATGTCAACAACATTGTTGATTGGGTTGATGCCTGATTGTAAGAGGGCGTTTCGCAACCATAAAGGAGAAGGTTTGATTTTGATGTTTTCCAAGATACAAGCGTTGTATTCATAACAACTGTCGTTTTCAATTTGGACTTTTAAAGGAGATTGAGGCAAGTTTGCAAAAAAATCGGGGTTTGTTTGGTCTTCGCTGTTTTTTGTTTTGTAGTTGGTTGATTTTGTTTCTTGATTGTTATTGGAACTTTGAGAAGACAAAACTGCTTTGAGATCTTTGGCAAAACCTAGGTGAGATAAAAGGTCACCACGATTGGGTGTAAGCCCTAATTCTAAGATAAAACAATCAAGTCCTAAAGGAATTAAAGCATTACTTCCCAAAGCAATTTGGTCGTTGGGGTCATCAAAAAGATAAATTCCTTCTTGTTCTTGGGGAGTTAAAAATTTGGTACTAATTCCCAATTCTTCCAAAGCACAAAGCATTCCTTCTGAAAAAACTCCATAAATTTTTTTGTTTTTAAGGGTGGCGTTGATGCCTTCCAAAAAAGAACCTTCTGAAGCTACAATAACTTTTTTGCCATTTTGTAAATTAGAAGCTCCACAAACAATTTTGACTACTTTTGTTCCAGTGTTAACTTCTACTAAATTTAATTTTTGGGAACCTTGAATTTTTTGAAAGTTAAGAATTTGCCCCACCACTAAATTAGTGTTTTTGGATAGGGGGAAAAAATTTTGCACTTCGGTAATATAATTGTTAGTTAAGGCAGAAATATTTTGGGAAAGGGGTTGCGAAAAATGGTTTTTTAAAATATTTTCAATAATTTTCATTGTTGGTGGTGTTCCTTGCAAATTGTTTTAAAAAGCGAATATCATTAGTATAAAAATGTCTAATATTGTCAATTTGATATTTAATCATAGCAATTCTTTCAATACCTATTCCAAAGGCAAAACCTTGATATTTTTCAGGGTCATAATTAGCATTTTTAAGAACTTGGGGATGCACTAAACCAGCTCCTAAAATTTCTAAATATTCTTTGGTGCCATCTTTTTTGGTAATTACTAAATCAACTTCAATGCTAGGTTCGGTAAAGGGAAAATAAGACGGTCTTAAATGAATTTCTTGGGAAGTGCCAAATAATTCTTTGGTAATGAGTAAAAGAGTTTCTTTGAGATGGGAAAAATTAATGTTTTTGTCAATGACAAGTCCTTCGAGTTGCATAAATTGATGGCTATGAGTGGCGTCATCATCGTCTTTGCGGTAAACTTTTCCAGGAGAAATAATTTTGAGGGGTCCTCCTTGGCGAGCTTTCATTTCTTTGACTTGGACGTTGGAAGTGTGGGTGCGCAAAAGTTTTTGGGGGTCAATATAAAAAGAGTCTTGCATTGCTCTTGCGGGGTGGCCTTTGCCCATGTTGAGCATTTCAAAATTATAAAAATCAGTTTCAATTTCGTTGCCTTCTTTAATTTCATAGCCTAAAGATAAAAATAAATCTTCAATTTGTTCAATGATTTGATTAAGGGGGTGGGCGCTTCCTTGGAAAAATTTCAATCCTGGTAAAGTAGGATCAATTTCTTCTTGGAGCAATTTGGCGTTTAGTTGGTTTCTTTGTAAAATTTCTTTTTCTTTTTGTAAAGTTAAAATAATTTCTTGTTTTAAAACGTTAATTAATTTGCCTGCAACTGCTTTTTGGGCATGAGGAAGGCTTTTTAGCTCTTGGGTAAGTTCAAACAAGATGCCCTTTTTGCCTAAAAATTCTTTGTCTAAGGTCATTAATTGGTCTAAATCATGTTTGTTTTTTTGTAAACTGGTGTGAAATTGTGTGGTTAGATTTTTGATTTTGGTTTGCATAAAAATGATAACACTTTCTTTATTTTGGAAATGAAAAATATTGGGGTTGGGGTTAAAATTAAAAACTACATTTGAATTATTGAAATAATGTTTCCTTTAGTAAGTAACGATAGCCACATTCCTAAGGTAGCTCCTAATAAAACTCCTAAAGAAACTCCAAAAGATCCTTTTTTTAATCCTAAAATAGTACCTCCTAAAAACATTCCTGCTACCATTGCTGTTAAATGTAGTTGGGTGGTTTTTTGGTAAATATCTGTTTGAGTAGGTTTACTTAAATAAATTGCTAATACAACAATGACAATAGATTTAAAAATAATGCAATTGCTTAATAGTTTGCTACTTAAAAAAGGTTTTTTGGGTGTGTTGGTTTGGGGCAAATTGTTTTTTTTAATTAAGGCTTTTCTTGGTTTTTGGTTCATATAAATATCCTTTC
>NZ_BBIY01000013.1:0-6406 GCF_000744065.1 'Chrysanthemum coronarium' phytoplasma | reverse complement strand
TAGCTCCTCCAATTTGGCGTGGGTCTAGTTGGTTTTTTAATTGTTGTAGTGGTTTTTGAAATAAAGTTTTAGTCGCCATTTTTTTGATAAGATTTTTAGTAAGGATAGTTTTGAAGTGGTTCATGAAATTAAGCATTGTGCCTTCATAAGTTTTTAAGGCGATGTTGGCAGTAAATCCATCACTTAATAAAATGTCTGCTGAAGTAGTAAGAAGGTTTTGAGGTTCTTCGTTACCGCCAAAATTAAGATTGGAGTCTTGGGATAAAAGTTGGTAAGTTTCAAGTTCCAAAGCTCTTCCTTTGGTAGGCTCTGTTCCGATGTTAAGTAGTTTTATTTGGGGATTTGGAATTTCTAAAATTTCTTTGGCAATAATGGTGGCATAATTTGCAAAAGTGTGCAAATGCTGGGGTTTTAGTTCGGTGTTAGCGCCTGCATCTAACAAAATTCTTGTGCGATTATCAAAGGAATTAAACATAGGGGCAATGGCAATTCTTTGCATTAAAGGCATTTTTTTAAGAATAAGATGACTTGCTAAGACCAAAGTTTGGGTAGCGCCTGCCGAAACTACTCCTTGAACCTCATCTTGTTTGGCTGCTTCAAGCGCTAAAAATAAAGAAGCGTTGGGAGTGGCTTTTAATTGGTCTCTTATATTTTTGTCGGCTGATCTTAAAAAATAAGGGGTGTGTTTGATAGTAATTTGGTTGTTGCCAAAAAAAGGAGTTTTTTCAATAAGTGGAGTTATTAATTTTTGATTGCCATATAAAACGACGTGAATTTCTTTATTTTTATTTAAGGCAAGCAAGGTTCCTTTGACAATTTCTAATGGGGCAAAATCGCCTCCCATGACATCTATTGCTATTTTAATCATAAAAAAGCTCCTTTCTTTTGTGTATTGTTTTTGAAATTTGATTTTGTTTTTTTTAGATTAAATTGTTTTGTTGGTAAATAAAACGTTTGAGGTTTTTTAAGTTTGGGGTTCATTAAAAAGTATTTTATTTTTACCAAATCGAAATATAGAGGCAAAAAATAAAAATAGGGATAAATCATAATTTGATTGTTTCTTTTGTGAAGTGTTGAAAAATTATAATCCATCATAATAAATTACTTTGATAATAATTATCTTCTAGCCTTTTTGAGTTAAAATTTCAAAGCATTTGCAATTAAAAGAAATTTCAGAAAAAGCATTATCAAAATAATTTTCAAGTTGCAATTAATAAGTCTTGGCAAAAATGTGGCAAAAATAAAAAAAATAAAGAGGCAAATAATGATATCAAAAGATTGGTTGATAAATAATTATAGAAAAAAAGATAATTTAGAACAAATTAATGATAAATTTATTACAAATATTTTTTTATCAAAATAAAATTTATAATAATTTGCTATAATAGTAAATGAAATGTTAAATAAAAAACTACATTAAACAGTTCAATATTATTTTATCATATTAGGAGATAATTTCATTATTTTAAGTTTTTAAGTAATGAATTAAACTTGAAAAGTAACGATTTTATCAACAAAAAATTGTAAAAGGAAGTATTAGAAAATGGAATGCATGCAACAAGCAATCGTTAAAAATTTTTATTTAGAAGTAAAAGTTAGATATTTAAAACAAAATGGTAGTTCAAAAAGACAATGGTTTGCTACTAATGTTTGTGTAGGAACTGATAATTGTAAACAAAAATATGATGAAGTTCTTATGAATTTTACTCATATTGATGCTGATAATCCTGAGTTTTTTTTGCAACCAGGACAAGTTATTAAAGTGTTAGAAGGAAAAGTTAAGCAAAGTAAATGTGGTACTGTTTCTGAAGTTTGGTTAGATGTAGATAGTTTTCGCCAAACTGATGAAGAAGAAAAAAGCAAAATCAACTTCGTATAAGTGGAGTTGATTTTTTTATTATATAAGGGATGTTTTTTGGGTGTGATTTTGAATTATTCTATATTTCAAATATTTTTTTGATATGCCAAAAAGATTAAAAAGAATTTTTATTTAAAAACAACTTAGCTACATTATTGCTTGTTTGAGTAGCAACACATTGCAAAGAAATATTTCTTAATTGAGCAATTTTTTGGGCAATTAATTTGATATGATAAGGCTCATTGGTTTCATTTTGAAACGGATAAGGAGTTAAATAAGGACAATCAGTTTCTAATAAAATTTTATCTAGGGGAATAGTTTTTGCAATTTCGTGGGAAACTTTGGCATGAGGATAAGTAACAACTCCTCCAATTCCAATGTAAAAACCTAGTTCCAAAGCTTTTTTGGCTTCTTCTAAACTAAAAACTAAACAATGAAAAACTCCTCTAACTTGATTGCGATAAGGTAGTAAAAGTTGATAAATTTCTTCAAAAGATTTGCGTGCATGAATAATAATAGGTAAGTTATATTGGATAGCAATTTTAACTTGGGCTTGAAAAAACTTTTTTTGGACAGCTAAATTATCTTGTCTGTGATGAAGATCAAGGCCAATTTCTCCTATAGCAACTGTTTGCTGATGATTGAGGTATTTGATGATGCTTTCGGGAGTTTCTTGGGAAAAATCAGAACAAGGATGAATCCCAAAAGCTACCATTACTTCTTTATATTTATTAGCGATTTCATATGCTTTTTGGTTAGTTTTTTCATCCATGCCTATAACAATCATTTTTTTGACGTCATTATTCCAAGCTTTTTGAAAAACATCATCTAATTTATTTTTATATGTTTTAAGATTGAGATGAGCGTGAGTGTCTATTAACATTTTAATGTATTCCTTTTTTTGATTTTAAGGGGTTAGAAAATGGTTATTTTGTTGTTATTTATAAGTTTTAAAAAATGGTAAATATAAAAGATTAAAGAAGTGATTTTAGATTTGTTAATTTCATAGGGTAAATTATTTTGCAAGGTTAAAAGTAATAATAATATTATAATTAGATACATAAGAAAGCAAAACAAAAATTTATTTAATAAATGTTGGGCTTTTAATCTTTATTTTTCTTATTCTTTTTTTGGTTTTCATAATAAAAAATACTAATAGCAAATAAATTATGTTTTTTGATAGTTTTGATAAAATCTTTTTCAAAATAAGCAAAACCTAATCATTTAAAAAATTTAACATATAAAAACCATAAAACACTATATGAATATAAAGTAAAATAGATATAAAAACAAATAAAATAAGTTAAAGAAATATAAAATAAAAATTTTGCCAATGTTTCTTTTTTTAATTCCACATTAAAAAATAGTGCTAAAATCATTAGTATAACAACTAAAACAAAAGAGCAACAAACTATTTTAGTTTTTTTCTCTTTAGAATTAAAACTTATATTGTCATCATACATGCATGCTTTAAAATATGGCCTAATAGATTCACCAAAATCAATATTTTGAATTGTTTTTCCCTTGTTAGGGTCTTTATTAAACAAATTCTTTACCTTGGGATCATTTAAAACCAATATAAAAAGGAATGCCAGAAAGAGTCAAAAATGGCAACAAATAAATAAAAGGTAAACTTAATGCCCAATATTTATCTGGGATTGTAAATATTTTGGCTTTTTCGAGAAAAGCTATGGTAAAATCTGCAAACAATAAGATAAAAAATAAAACTTTTCTAATGGTATATTTAGTAATCATTTATCATCTCCTTTTATTCAAAAATATTTGAGGATTTAATATTTAATGTTGTGCTTTATCTTTATTTTAGTTTTGTTGTTTTATTTCGCTTCGTTTTCTTTTTCTTTTTTGGGTTTTCATAATTCCATCACCCATTTAAGGAAAAAGAACCTATTAAAGGTTCTTTTTTTGTTAAAAGATCAAATAATAATTATGCATGAATTGGTTTGTCAACGGCTCCTAAAAGAGCTTCAAAAGTAAGTTCTGATAAGGTAGGATGAGGATGAATTGCTTGAGATAGTTCGTAAGCAGTTCCTTCAAGTTCCATTCCTACAGCCATTTCGCTAATTAATTCAGTAGCATTGTAAGCATAAATATGCATTCCTAAAATTTCTAAATGTTTTTTGCAAACAATTAATTTAGCAAAACCTTCTTTTTCGCCATCAGCTAAAGATTTTCCAACAGCTCCGAGAGATATTTTAGAAACTTTATAATCCATTTGTTTTTCTTTGGCTTGTTGTTCGGTCATGCCAATAGAAGCAATTTCAGGAAAACCATAAATACAAGCAGGAACACGGTCATAATTAATGGGTTGTGCTTTTTGTTCTAAAGCGTGAGTCACAGCTACAATACCTTCATGACTTGCCACGTGAGCTAACATGTGTTTGCCGTTTACATCACCAATAGCATATACTCCAGGAATTGAAGTTTGACAAAAATTATCAGTTTGGACGCTATTGCGGTTGAGGGCTAAATTTAATTTTTCTAAGCCTGCAAGATTGGCTTTGGTGCCTACAGCCATTAAAATAACATCCGAAGTAATTGTTTTGGCATTGCCTTTTTGAGTGTAGGTAGTTTGATTGTCATTAATTTTAGTTACTTCTACTTGAGTCAAAATTTGGATGCCGTCTGCTTGAAGTTTTTTAGTGTATGCAACAACAACGTCCCTATCCATACCATTTAGAATATTGTCTTGTCTTTCTAAAATAGTCACTTCGCTACCAAAAGAATTAAAAATAGTTGCAAATTCTACTCCAATAACACCGCCTCCTACAATAGTAACTTTGGAAGGATAGCTTTCTAGTTGTAGTAATTCTTTACTAGTTTTAAGAATGCCTTTTTGATAAGCTTCTTGGGCGCCTGGAATAGGAGTAACAAAAGCGGTACTTCCTGTTGCAATAATTAATTTTTGGGTGTGCAATAAGTTAGTGTCTACTTGGACTTCGCAAGGAGAAAGAACACTTGCAAAACCATGGTAAAAATCAATTTTATTTTTTTTCAGGAGAAAAGATATGCCTGTAGTAAGTTGAGCAACAATTTTATTTTTGCGTGATAAAATGGAGGACCAATCAAAAGAAACTCCGTTTTGTACTTTAATTCCAAAATCAGCACAACGTTTGATATCTTTATACATTTTGGCACTTTTTAAATAAGCTTTGGTAGGAATACAGCCATAATTAAGACAAATACCACCTAATTTATGTTTTTCTACTAAAGCAACTTTAGCACCCATTTGAGCAGCTTTAATGGCAGCAACGTATCCACCAGGACCTCCACCAATCACTAAAACATCATAATTTTTCATAATTTGCCCTTGGTCTTTCTGTTAGGATAAAAGCAATAAAGTAGGAGTATTTAGCAATTCTTTAACGCGTTTTAAAAATCTACCGCCATCAGCACCATCAATAATACGGTGGTCAATTGCTAAGGAAAGAGGAAGCATGTCTGCAATTACAATTTGACTGTTTTCAACTACAGGTTTTTTGGTGATTTTTCCTACCCCTAAAATAGCTAATTCAGGGTAATTGATAACTGGAGTGCCGTAAGTAATATCGATAGAACCAAAATTAGTGATAGTAAAAGTTCCGTTTTGAAGTTGATTTAATTCTACTTTTCTTTCGGTAGTGGCTTTGGCTACTTGTTGTAATTGTTGTGCCATTTCTAAAAGAGTTAATTTGTTAGCATCTTTGATGTTAGGAACGATTAGACCGTCTTTGGTATCAACTGCTACTCCTAAATTAATGAATTTTTTGTAAGTAACTTCTTCTTTAACATCATCATAACTAGCGTTAAATACTGGGAATTCTTGTAAGGCAATCGCTACTGCTTTCATGATAAAAGCCATAAAAGTTAATTTGATTCCTTGGGATTTTGCTTGATCTTTGGCTTGTTTGCGTAGTGTTACTAAAGCAGTAATGTTTACTTCGTCCATTAGAGTAGTTTCTGGGATTTTGCCTTTGGAAAGAACCATTTTTTGGGCGATGGCTTTTCTGAGGCGAGAAATTTTTAATACTTCTGTTTCTTGGCTAGATGTGGCAAAAGTTGGGGTGGGGGTTGGTTGTTCTTGGACAAAAGGGGTTGTTGGTTGTGTTGTTTGTGGTTGTGGTTGAGTTTGTAAAGGGTTAGTTGCTTTTTGTACATCTACTTTTAAGATTTTTCCATTTACACCTGTTCCTTTAATGGTTGAAAGGTCAAGTCCTAGTTCTTTGGCTAGACTTTTTACTAATGGAGTAGCAAGTACTTTTTGAGGTGGTAAAGAGGTTTGTGCGGATGTTTTTGCTTGTTGGGTGTCGTTTTTTTCTGTAGCAGCAGTTTCATTAGGGTTTTGAGAAGAAAACTTTTTAACATCTGCATCAGTGTCACCTGGTTCTTGGATTAAAACGATAGTATCTCCTACGCAAATAACTTCACCTTCATTAAGGTCTCTTTTTAAGATTTTTCCTGCTACAGGAGAAGTTAGTTCAACGTCTAATTTGTCAGTTTCAACTTTAACTAAAACATCACCTTCTTTTACTTGGTCGCCCACTTTAAAAA
>NZ_BBIY01000014.1:0-2558 GCF_000744065.1 'Chrysanthemum coronarium' phytoplasma | reverse complement strand
GGTTATCACAATGTTTTGTATCTTCATACCACTTTAGTTCCTTATTTAAAAAAAGCTCAAGAAATCAAAACAAAACCTACCCAACACAGCGTTAAAGAATTACGTGCTTTAGGAATACAACCTCAAATTTTGGTCTTACGTAGTGAAGTTCCTATCAACCCAGAAACCAAAAATAAAATTGCTGCTTTATGTGACATCAATCCACAAGCTATTTTTGAAGCCTTAGATGTTGATATTTTATATCAAATGATTCTTAACTTGCATCATCAAGGAATCGATGATTTTATTTTACAACATTTTAAACTTACTAATTTCTCAAACGCCGATTTGCAATCCTGGAAACAACTAATTACACGCATCCAAAATTTAGAAAAAAAAGTAGTCATTGCTCTAGTGGGTAAATACATTGTTTTACATGATGCTTATTTATCAATCATAGAAGCTCTTAAACATGCTTCTTATCAATATAATTGTAAACTGGAAATTAAATGGATAGATGCTGAAAAAGTAACGCCAGACAATATTTCTTCTTTGCTTGAAGACTATGATGGTATTTTAGTTCCTTATGGTTTTGGCAATCGCGCTATTGAAGGCAAAATTTTAGCCATTAATTATGCAAGAACTAACAATATTCCTTTCTTTGGGATTTGTTTAGGTATGCAGTTAGCAGTTATTGAATATGCCCGCAATGTGCTACATTTACAAGGTGCCAATTCTTTGGAAGTTGATGAAAAGACGCCGCATCCTGTAATTACTAAAAAAATAGTTGACAGCAATTTAGGAGGAACCCTGCGATTAGGTTCTTATCCGTGCCATCTTAAAGCCAACACCAAAAGTAAAGCTATTTATAATCAAGAAATAATTTATGAAAGACATCGTCATCGTTTTGAGATGAATCCTCATTATGTTGCTTTATTTGAAAAAAATAATGATTTTGTTGTTTCTGGAATAAATCAAGAACAAAAGCTTTGTGAAATTGTTGAGTTAAAAAGCCATCCTTGGTTTATTGCAGTACAATTTCATCCTGAGTTTTTGTCAAGACCATTAAAACCACATCCTTTATTTAAAGGGTTTGTTGAAGCGTCTTTATTAAATCAAAAAAATAAATAATTTATAAATGAAAAAAACTACCTTTTTAAGGTAGTTTTTTTGTTATATGTATAATAAAAACACCCTTAATAAGGGTGTTTTTATTTGGTTAAATTATTAACTTTTTCTTGGAGGTTTTTGGCATTATCGTTTTTAAATAATTTTTTTATATTTGAAAAAATTGTATCATCTGCTTTATTATCGTTTTTTTGTAAATAATCATAAGCATCGTCTTTTTCTTTAACAATTTTTTCGTATAGGTCTTTTACTACTTCGTATTCATTGCTAGTTGATTCTTTATAATATTCAATTACGTGTTTATTTACTGCTTCTAAATTAGTTTTAATGATGGCAAGTTTGGAATTAACATTGCCTTTATTTTCTTCTTTTGTTAACTTTTCAACTGAATTATACAAATTTTGAGCTGCTTGTTTTGCCCAAACTTTTTTAGGAGAAAGCCAGTTAACAGGATTAAAAGAAATATAAAAACCTAAACCTACATAAAGAGTAACAGTAATAAAAATAATGCCAGTAATGATTTTTCCTCGTTTGGTTGCTAAAAATTTCATCTTTTTAATTCCTTTACTAGTTATTTTTCATAAATAAAATAATTGAAATACTAAAAAAATAATTACATAAGTAATTATAACACATAAAAAGAGTAAGCTTGACTTTTTGTTTGCCCAAACTGATTGTTATTTTATTTTTTTAAAAAGTTTTGCTAAGGCTTTGTCTGCTTTTTCATCGGGTATAACTGTCAAAAATTTCTTTTTGCCAAGCAAAGTGTTGATGTAAAAAACAGAGGTTTTTTTAACACAAAGAGCTTCTTCAATTGTGTTTTTAATTTCTTCATGGCTAAATTCTTGGTCTTGATACCAATTTCTAACTAAGTCTAATTCGTTAGATGTAAGAGTTTGTCCTTTGTTGTGTTCTAAATATTCAATAGTTTGTTGGATTAAGGTAAGTTGGTTTTGGCGTTTGGATTCGCGAATTTGGTCTTGATAGATTTTTTCTAGCTTGGCAAAAGTGGGGTGTAGTGAAAAAACTTCAATAATTTTATGGTTTTTAGTTTCTTGGGAAAGGTCAAAAAAATCCTTTGACATTAATTGTTCTAAAATATGTTCTACTTCTTTTTTAGTGATTCCTGCTTTTTTGGCTAAGGCGTTGGAGGAAAAGACGCGTTTTTTGGAAAAATCTAGTAAGAATAGCAAAATAGTTAGTTCAGGGTAGGTTAATCCTAATTTTTGGTATTCTTGAATTAACATTTTTTCTACTTGTAAAAAACCATCTTCGTAAAGTTTTTGAAACATAACCATATTATTATTGAAGCTCCTTTTCTTTGCCGCCTTTGTTGTTGAGTAGGTCTTTGGGTTTGGCAACTTTGGATAATGCTTGTTGGGCTGCTTTTTGCTCAGCGGCTTTTTTAGTGCTGCCTTCACCTGTTCCTAAAAGATTTTTTTCTAAATAAA
>NZ_BBIY01000015.1:0-4676 GCF_000744065.1 'Chrysanthemum coronarium' phytoplasma | reverse complement strand
GATATCAATACAACAAAAGCAGGAATTCTTAACCAAACAGAAATTTGTCCACTAAGCAAAAAAGCATTTAATAAAATAGGCACTAAAACTGCCACAAATAACAATTTTATTGTTTTGATTAAAGTAGCTTCTTTTTGGAAAATCTGCCATATAAAATCTAGCCACATATCGTTTATATCTTTTTGATAAAAAGCTCCAAATTCTTCGTAATATTTTTTTTCAACCAAAAGGCGGCACACTCCTTTATCAGCAGTCCAAACAGCAAATTGGCGTGATTGAAAAAGAGTACTATAATATTTGCTTTGATCCAAATAATAAAATTCTAATTTGGTTTCTTTTCCTTTTAATGTTGTTTCTTGGGTTAAAAATGGTTCTCCTTGTAAAGAGTTGTAAATATTAGTTAATAATTTAAATTCTTTTTCTTTTTGAAAAAATGAAAAATTCATATGATTGCTCCTTTTCCTTTATTTTTTAGTTGTGAAATTGTTATTTTTCGAAAGTTTTTTTGCCAAAATTCATTAATAAAAATTTATTTTTTTGTTTTTTTAATTTTATGCATTGAATTGTTTTTTTAAAAATTGTTTTTTGGGTCTTTTATATTAAAAATAACCTTTTCAAACCCTATCTTCCACACAATAAAAATAACTTATGGCTGCTTCAATCAAGACCTGACCAAATTCGTCTCTTATTGTTGAATGATAAGGTTTGAAAAGGCTACCTTAGTTTTGTTGGATAAAAATACTTGTCTTTCGTTAATGTTTTTTGTGATTTGTAAATTATTTTTTTCTTGAAAACATTTTTAAAAAATTTTGTATTTTTTGTTTTAATTTAGAAATTATTTAGAAATTAAAAATCAACATTATTATTATATACTTTTTTTATGTATTTGTGCAAACTTTTTTTATTTAATAGATATTTAATGACTTTTGGATCGTTTTTTCTTTGAGGATTTAAATAAAGAAACTATCTTCACTACTTTAATTGCTTTTTTTTGTCCAAAACAATGATTTTATAGTATAATATTTGTTGTATGTTTGTTTGAGTAGCTCAGCTGGATAGAGCAACGGCCTTCTAAGCCGTCGGTCGGGGGTTCGAATCCCTTCTCAAACGCCAGTTTATCTTTTATTTTTTGCACCATGTCCCTTAATTTAGTAATTTAGCACTTAGTCATTTATATTTATTTTTAATATTTATTTTTTTGTCCCAAACATTTTCACACATTTTTATTTTATGTATGTTATTTGTTTTTCAAATAAGAAATAAATATTAAAAATATTTAAAGAAGAAATCTCAATAATAACCCTTTTTTTATTTTTGTTTTGTTTTTTATTTTTTGTATTTTTTTATATCAACTTTAATGCATCCTAAAGCTAAAAGACATTAAAAAAGAAAAAAAGAAAAAGGAATAACAAAATAAATGCCTCAAGATCAAATTGTTTTTTTATTAATCTTAACTTTATCCGTTATTTTGATTCTTATTTTGGGTAGTGTAACTTTCATTATTTATTTTTTTGTTGCCAAACCGAAAAAAACGCAAGTCAATATCCAAGATTTTGTGAAACAAGCTTTTTTAGAGTCAGAATCTAGGGTTATTTGTCGTTTGGATGATAAAATTAACAATTTAACTAATCAAAGTCAAGATAGTTTAACTAAAGAAATTAAAGATACTCGCCAACATTTAACAATTAATCTGGAAAATTCTTTAAAAGTTTTAAGAGAACAAAATGCAAGTGGTTTTCAAGAAGTGCAAAACATTCATAAATTATTGTGCCAAAACGATAAAACAGGACAAGCTGGAGAATTTTTGTTGGCACGCGTTTTGGAAAATGTTTCTCATTTTAAAGATAAATTAGTTTTTGAAAAACAATATTTAATGAAAAAAACAAACAATAACGGCAATCGTCTTAAAGTTGATGTGATGTGTAAAGGTTATGGTAAATTTGTTCAAATTCCTATTGATTCGAAGTTTCCTACCACAGATTTTCTAGCCTATATTAACGCCACTTCCAACCAAACAGAATTAAAGAGTCGCTTTTTATTTCACGTTAAAGAAAGAATTAAAGAAGTTCAAAAATACGTCAGCAAAGAAGACAACTGCCCTTATGCCATTATGTTTATTCCTTCTGAAAGTATTTTTGCCCAAATTAATTGCGATCCTGAAATAATATCATATGCTTTTAAACGCAATGTTATCATTACAAGTCCTTCGATTTTACTTGCTATTCTTAATTCAGTTGATTATTATTTTCAAATTTTCGAAAGTGTTCAAAACAACGAAGAAAAACTTGAATGTATTGAAAATGTTCTACAAGCGATGAAAAATTTTGATAAAGTCTTTATTTATGATTTGAAAGCGGCTTTGGAAAAAGTTCTCAAAGTGATTGAAGATATTCAAAAAAAAGAAAAAACCTTAGAGCAACGTTATCAAAAATTGTTAGAAGTTCGCAAAAAAGAAAATAACAATTCCAAAAACAACATCAAAAATGAAAAGATAGATTTTTAAATCATTATTTTAACTCCTTTTTGACATTATTTTAACATTATTTTGCAAATACTTTTTTGAGTTATTATATAATATTTACGGATACTATTTTTTTTATTTAGTATCTTATATATTTCATTAATTAAATTATTAAAATTACCTATATTTTTAAATCCAAATTAAAATCAAAAAATTATGCATTCAAATCCAATTTATATTATTTATTATTCTTTATTTTGATATTTTGAGTTTTGGCATGATTTTTATTCAACAACCAAAGGATATCATTTTATTTTTAAATTTACTTCCAAGCAAATCATTATTACTAGCGTTTTTATTTTGATATTACTTGCCATTCCTATTATTATATTTTTTTCTTTAGAAGAAGAATCTCCTCAAGGGTCATCTTCTGATGAAGTTATTGAACAAATGCAATTTTCTGATGAAACACAAAACCCAAACCCAGCCCCTTCGATTTTAGAAAAAAAATCTTTGAAAGATGTATTTATTGAAAGATCAGGAGAAATTGTTGAAAAAGTTATAAAATCTCCGAAAGTATCTCAATCACTAGAAACTTTTTCTAATAAATTATCAAGCGCCGTTAGCAAAAGCCTTTCACAAAATAAAAAGCAATCACCAAGAAAAGCTTGATTATTAATTATATTAATAAATTCAAATATTTTGCTAGCACATAATAATATATAATAATTAAATATTTTTCATTACAAAAGCTAATCTTTTTAAGGTTAGCTTTTCAGTTTTTTTATTTTTGCCACTATTCATCACATAACCGTTGTTTTTTTCATGGTTTTTGCTGAATTTTTTTTCGCAAACCAAACTTTATTATTTTTTTTAACCCCAATTTATACATTTTTATTTTTTCATTTCACGATGAAATTTTGTACTGAACAAATTAAAAAAAATAATAAAACTTCCAACCTGCCCCATTCAAAATTAATTCTAAATTAATTATCAATATTTAAAAAAACAAATTTATTTATCGTTTTAATGACAAAATTGCATCAAAAAATCTAATTTCCCCTATTTTTTTATTTTTTGTTTTGCATTACAAATCATTAAACTAAATTCAAAAAGAAAAAGAGGTAAAACAATGATTTTACATTTGTTAACCCCCCCAAAAGAAAGGTATCAAGGATATGAAAGGTGATTATTGGCGAACTCATTGTATAATGGGTTGTTCCCTTTTTGTCTTTGCTTTAATTTGTGGATCAATTATCGGCTATTTTTTGTATTCTTTTTTTAATCAAAAGAAATTAGAAGAAAAAAAACAAGCATTTGACAACAAACTAAAAGAAAAAGAAAAAGATTTGCAACAACGCGAACAAGAAATGATGCGTAATGCCAAAATAGAAATAACTTCTTTAAGACAAAAATTAGAACTGGATTTAGAACAAAGAACCAACACAATTGTTGATTTAGAATCCAAAAATAATCGTCGTGAAGAATTGCTTCACAACAGAACTGAGAGCCTCAATAAAAGAGAAGAGCATTTAGATTCTGAACAACAAATAATTAGCCATACTAAAAAAAACCTAGAACAACAAATCAAACAACAAAAAACAATTTTAAACACCCAAAAACAACAATTAGAAAAAATAGCTTCCTTAACGCAAGATCAAGCCAGACAAATCATAATGAAAGAAACAAGAGACCAAACCACTTATGAAATGATGTCATATATTAAACAAGAAGAAGAAAAAGCCAAAAGCGAAGCATCTAAAAAAGCCAAAACTCTTTTAGTTTTAGCCATGCAAAAATATGCTGGCGATATTACAGGAGAAAAAAATATTAGTGTTGTTAACATTCCTAACGAAGATATGAAAGGACGGATTATTGGGCGCCAAGGCAGAAATATTAAGTCTTTGGAAGTTTTAACCGGAGTAGACTTAATTATTGATGAGTCCCCTTGCACCATTATTTTAAGTAGTTTTGACCCGATTAGAAGAGAAATTGCCAAAAAAACTTTAGAATTTTTGGTCTCTGATGGGCGAATTCATCCTTCTCGCATTGAAAAAGCCTTAGAAACTTCAACCATAGAAGTAGACAATTTTATTAAAGAAATGGGCGAAGAAGCTGCTTTTATTACTAAAATCGGCGAAGTGCACCCCGACTTAATTAAAATTTTGGGAAAACTGCACTTCCGCATTAGTTACAGTCAAAATGTTTTGAAACA
>NZ_BBIY01000016.1:0-25263 GCF_000744065.1 'Chrysanthemum coronarium' phytoplasma | reverse complement strand
AAAAAATGCCTACGTAGCTCAGTTGGTTAGAGCATCTGACTGTTAATCAGAGGGTCCTAGGTTCGAGTCCTAGCGTGGGCGCCATCTTTGTTGTGTTTTTTCTTTTGTCCTTGAAACCCATTTTTTAAATTAGTATTTTCTAATTTATTAAGTCAATTTTACAACCAATGATTGGCTTATTTTTTTAACAAAATTCTCTTTTTTTAAGAAAATAATTTTAAATTGATTTTTTATAAATATCACTTAAAATTAAAATAATTATCTAATTATTAAGCTAGTTTGTTGAAATCAATTCAAACTCTAGCTTTTTATTTTTATATATTTTTTTATCACATCCAAAATTCCCCCAACCCCAAACCAGTTACTTAAAGGAGTATCTCAAGTGTTAAAAAAAGTTTTTGAAACTACTAATTTAAAAGATTCTTTTCAAGTCGAAATAGGAACTTACGCCAGAAACGTTGATGCTTCCATTTTAGTACGCTACCAAGATACAGTGGTTCTTACAGCTACTGTTTTTAGTCGCAAACCCAATAATCTTGTTTTTTTACCTCTTACTGTTATTTATCAAGAAAAATTATATGCTGCTGGAAAAATTCCTGGCAGTTTTTTACGCCGAGAAGGACGTTCCAACGATCACGAAATCCTCACTTCACGCCTCATCGACCGTTCTTTACGCCCCCTATTCCCTGATTATTTTCAACAAGAAGTGCAAGTAATTAATACAGTTTTAAGCCTAGACCCTGATTTTAAAAGCGAGCTTGCCTCCATGCTTGGAAGCTCTCTTTCTCTATTGATTTCTGAAATCCCCTTTTTTGAAGCTATTTCCGGAGTTTATGTAGGAAAAATCAATGACAAGTTTATCATCAATCCCACTTTGCAACAACTTGCCAATTCTACTCTACATTTGATGGTTGCAGGTACCAAACACAACGTTACTATGATAGAAGCACACGCCAATGAAGTTAGCGAACAAGACTTTTTAGAAGCCATTAATTTTGCTCACCAATATATTAAAAAACTTTGCTTATTTCAAGAAAATATCAAGCAACAATTTGCGCCTGCTAAAATAACAAACACCTTGCACCAAAACGAACAAACCCAACAACAAGCCTTTTTTGCCAAATACCAATCCCAAGTTAAACAAGCTATTTTAAGTTGCAACAGCAAAAACGATTTACAACAATTAAAAGAACAAATCCTAGATCAAGCCAAACAAACTCCTTTTTTCAAAACTATTGACACTGCCACTGTTTTTGATTACGAAGCCCACAAAAAACATTTACAAACAACAGAAACCCTATTTCAAAAATTATCCAAACAAGAAACACGTTCTTTAATTTTGCAAGAAAAAATAAGACCAGATAAAAGAGGATTAGAAGAAATAAGAACTCTTGAATCTCAAATTGATTTGTTGCCCCGCGCTCATGGTTCTGCTTTGTTTACTAGAGGACAAACCCAAAGCCTTGCTGCAGTGACCTTAGGATGTTTATCAGAAAGCAAAATTATTGACGGTCTAAGCGACGAACAAAATAAACGTTTTATGCTTCATTACAACTTTCCTCCTTTTTCAGTTGGTGCAGTTGGTCGTTATACTGCCCCTAGTAGACGAGAAATCGGACACGGCACTCTTGCCGAAAAAGCTATATCTCAAGTTTTGCCAGAAGAAAAAGACTTCCCCTACACTATTAGAGTAGTTTCTGAAATTCTAGAATCTAACGGCTCTTCTTCTCAAGCCACTGTTTGTGCTTCTTCTTTGGCATTAATGGCATCAGGAGTTCCTTTAAAAAAAGCAGTTGCAGGAATGTCAGTAGGATTAGTTTTTGACCAAGCAACGAATAAATACGTTATTTTAAGCGATATCCAAGGTTTAGAAGACCACGTTGGAGACATGGATTTAAAAATCGCAGGCACCAATAAAGGAATTACTGCTTTACAAATGGATCTTAAAATTCAAGGAATCCATTTTAAAATTTTGCAAGAAGCTTTTTTGCAAGCCAAAAAAGGACGCCTTCATATTTTAGAACACATGAGCCAAACAATTTCTCAACCTCGTTTAGAAGTTTCGAAGTACGCCCCTAAAGTTTGTATGATGCAAATCAAACCAGAAAAAATTCGTGATATTATTGGAAGTGGTGGCAAAATCATCAATCAAATTATTGAATCTCATGATGGTGTAAAAATCGATATTGAACAAGACGGACGCGTTTTTGTAATGCATTCCAACTTAGAAACAGTCAAAAAAACAGTCGCTTTTATTGAAAGTTTAATCCAAGAAATTCAAATAGGCACTTGTTATCAAGCCTCTATTTTGCGTTTTTTAAGTGACAAACAAGGAAAAATGATTGGAGCTGTGGCACAAGTTTGTCCAGGAATCGAAGGACTTATCCACGTTAATCAAAAGAAATTTCAAAAAATCACCGATGTTTTAAAAATAGGTGAAACAGTTTCGGTTAAATGCACCAAAATCAACGACCGCGGAAGAATTGATTTTTTGCTTTTGCCCAAAAATACACAAGAAAAAAACTCTTAGTTTGGCTTTCAAAAATTATTACCAATAACCATTAATTTATAAAAAAAATACCGATATCATTTAAGAAAAGTGTGGTGGTTGTGCATGAATGAATCTTTAAATAATCCCAATATCGCAACAAAACAAAACTTTACAGGACTAACTAACAAGCAAGTAGAACAAAAAAAAACTGCGGGTCAAGTTAATGTTTCTAACTATAAAAATTCTAAAAGTATTAAAGATATCTTATTTAGTAATTTATTTAATTATCTTAATTTGTTGATTTTAATTGTAGCATTAATCATTATTTTCATAGAACAATATGAACATTTATTTTTTTTAGTAGTTTCTTTAACCAATGTTTTTATTAGTGTTATTCAAGAAATTAAAGCTAAAATAACTCTTGACAAAGTATCTTTGTTGATGAAAAACCATTCTCAAGTAATAAGAAATAGTCAAAAAGAAAAGGTTTTTTCTTCTGATTTAGTTTTGGGAGATCTTTTATTTTTGGAAGCAGGAGAACAAATTGCAGCTGATGCCAAGGTAAAATCGGGTGTTTTAGAAGTTAACGAATCACTTTTAACTGGTGAATCTAAATTAGTTATCAAAAAAGAAAATGATTTTTTATACTCTGGTAGCTACGTGGTATCAGGTCAAAGTTATGCCGAAATTGTAGCTGTAGGAAGTGATATGTATATTGAAAAAGTTTCCCAAGAAGCTAAAAAATACAAAAAACCGACCACTCCTTTAATGCAAAACTTATCTTTGTTAATCAAAACAATCATTATTTTTGTCACACTTTTTGCTATTATTTTAGCTTTTTTTGCTTTTAATAAAGAGAATAATAAAATATCAGGTTTCAGGCAAAATTCCTTACTAGGTTTGTGTGGCATGATGATAGCAATGCTTCCTTTGGGACTTTTTTTGCTGACTAACATTTCTTTGGCAGTAGGTTTTGTACGTTTAGCAAAACAAAAAACTTATGCCCAAAATCTATTTGGAATCGAAATGTTAGCTCAAATAAACACTTTATGCCTCGACAAAACAGGAACTATTACTGATGGCACTATGCAAGTTAAAAAAGTCATTCCTTATCACCCTAAAGAACTTGATTTTACTAAATTAATGAACTCTTTTTTATCTGCTTGCCCCGCTTCTAATAGTACTTATAATGCTTTAATAAACAAATTTAGCCCCAATACTTTTCCTACTTCAACTCCTTATCAACCCTCCCAAAATCTTCCTTTTTCCAGCACAAGAAAATATAGTGCAGTTGAATTTAATAATTTAGGAACCATTTTTTTGGGGGCTCCTGAATTCATTTTAAAAAACAATTTTCACCTTATTCAAAAAGATTTTGAAACTTACACTAAATCAGGTTATCGAGCGCTTTTATTAGCCAAAAGCCCTGAGCCTTGTATTTCTCAAATAACTTGTAAAAACCAAAAATTACACGACATCCCATGCATTCCTTTAGCTTTAATTATCATCAAAGATACTATTAAAAAAGACGCAGTTACTACCATTGATTTTTTCCAGAAAAATGGCGTTTGTGTTAAAGTAATTTCTGGTGATAATCATGTGGCAGTTTCTCAAATAGCTCAAAGAGTAGGTATTATTGATGCTTATAAAACCATCAGTTTAGAAGGACTTTCTGACCAAGAAGTTATCCAAATAGCTACTAAATATAATGTTTTTGGAAGAACTTCGCCCCAACAAAAAAAAATCTTAATCCAAACTTTTAAACAAGCAGGACAAAAAGTTGCCATGACAGGCGATGGTGTAAACGATATTTTAGCCCTAAAAGAAGCCGATCTTTCCATTGCGATGGCATCAGGCAGCCAAGCTACTTGTAATATTGCTAATTTAGTTTTGATGGATTCGAATTTTTCTTCCATGCCTAAAGTAGTTTTTGAAGGCAGAAGAATTATTAACAATTTAGATAAAATCTCTATTTTGTTTTTTACCAAAACTATTATTGCTTTTATGCTTGCAGTTGCTGTTATTTTATTTAATTTTTTAAGGCGTCCTTGCTACTATCCATTATCACCTTTGAAATTACAATTTGTCATGGATTATTGGTCAATTGGCATTCCTTCGCTTTTTTTATCTTTTGAAAAAAACAACGAAATTATCAGCAAAAACTTTTTACTTAATAATCTCAAAAAAGCCTTTCCCTATGCAAGTATAGCTTTTATTAGTTATGTCTTAACTTTTGGTGTGCGAATTGGTTTTGTATCAACCCAAACTCCCGATTTCAAACAATTAGAAACAGTTTCTAATTTTGTCATTTTGCTTTCCACCTTCATTTTATTTACTGTTTTATTTAGAATTTCTAAACCTTTAAATCTAGCTAAATTACTTTTATTTGTAGCAATGTTAATAGGATTTATGACAGCTTCATTTATTTTGGATGTTTTTGAAGAAATGTCTCAATTCGATAAACTTGAAAAAGTTTTATTAGTTTTAATCATCATTTTATCCCTTGTCATAACCCAAATCTCCCAAAAAACCCATCCAACAAAAACTACAAAATCGAAAGAAAACAAATAATTAATATGATTATTTACGGAAAAAACCCCATCAAAGAAGCAATTAAAGCGCAGAGAAAAATTTATCAACTATATTTAGATGAAAAAATTAAAGACCATCTTTTTATAATGTTTTTACAAAAACACAATATTGCTTATCAATTAGTTGACAAAAAGTTTTTATATGATCTAACCAAACAAAAAAACCATCAAGGAGTCGCTGCCAATGTTTGTGACTACACTTTTTACGACTTAGACACTTATTTAGATTCTGCCAAATTCCAAAAATTCTTAATTTTAGACGCCATTAATGACCCTCATAACTTAGGAGCCATTTTAAGAACTGTTGAAGCTTGTGCTTTGGATGGTGTTATTATGAGTAAAAAACATCAAGTTCCACTCAATTCCACAGTTGCCAAAATTTCTTGTGGTGCCTTGGAATACACTAAAGTTTTTTTAGTTACTAATTTGCATCAAACCATTTTAAAACTAAAAAAAAATCAAGTTTTAATCGTTGGTACCGATAGCAATTCTTCCCAATCTTTTCACCAAATCCCTAAAAACAGTTCTTTGGCTATTATTGTTGGCAACGAAGGAATAGGCATTAGACATTTATTAAAACAGCAATGTGATTTTTTGGTTAAAATTCCTATGTATGGAAAAATCAATTCTTTAAATGTAAGTGTTGCTGCTGCATTAATGATCTACTCCACTTTTATTTTTGGTGATAATTAACCCTTGCCTCCTCCAAAAAACAAACTAATCACTAGCTTTTTTAAGCAGCTAATCATTTATCTAATTTGGGTTACTGTTAGTTTTCTTACCATCTTTCATCCAACATTCCAAATATTTTCTTCCCGGGATATTTTTTTGCACAAAGCAATTTTTATATTTTATTTTTTGCACAAAAACACTGATTTATGATATAATAAAAAAAGATGTTTTGAAAATAAATTAATGTTTTTTCAACTTTCTAACATAAAAGGAGCTATTTTTTTGAAAAAAAATATTTTAGTTTGTGTTTTGTGTCTAAACCGCAATTACAACACCAAACCACGAGCCAATCAAAACTCAAAACGTTTAACTTTAAAAAAATATTGCTCTTATTGCAACAAACACACTTTGCATCAAGAAACTAAGTAAAGGAGTTTTTAACTTTATGGGAATTAAAATAGTAAGCGAAAACAAACCAAATCAGTTATTAGAAGTAATCAAAAGAGAATATAGTTGGATCAATATTTTACTAATTACCACTTCTATTTTGTCTCTTGCTCTTTGTGGGCAATTATGGCAACAAAAACAGTTTGAAACTATGCATTGGGCATTGCCTTGTGCTTTAGTTCTTTTGAGTGTTTTTATTTTTGCGATAGGTTCATTTGCTTTTTTCAAAGATGCATTTTTGCAAATTTGTAACATTAGTTGGCCTTCCTTAAAACAAATTTTGTTTAAAACATTACAAGTTATTTTTTTCACATTGTTCTTAATCCTTTTTGTTCATGCCATAGATTCTTATGTTATTGGCAAATTAACCCAATTTTGTGTTAAAATCAAAAATTTGTTGAGCAAATAAAATGAATAAAACAGAAAAACAAATAAAAGAGACACAAGCGCAAGAACAACAAGATCAAGAAAAAGATTACCAAAATACATGTCACCTTAAATGGTATATTGCTCAAACTTATTCAGGTTATGAAAATGTTGTAAAAGACGATTTGTTAAGAAGAGTCGAAAGCATTGGCATAGGTGATTTAGTATCTAATGTTTTGTCTCCCAAAGAAGAATATTATGAAACTCGTTTGGATGGAAAAAAGGTTAAAAAAGAGCGCAAAATGTACCCCGGGTACGTTTTTATTCAAATGATGATTACTGACCGATCTTGGTTTGTTGTCAAAAACACTCCGCGAATTACTGGTTTTTTAGGTTCCAGCGGGATGGGTTCTAAACCAGTTCCTTTATCTGAAAACGAAATCAATCCTGTTTTATTAAAAATGGGCATCATCAATAAACCCGATTATAAAAATTTTATCGGCAAAAAAGTAGAAATTATTTCTGGTTCTTTTTCGGGTCAAATAGGGCAAGTATCAAGTATTGATGACGACCGTGAAAAAATGAAAGTGGAAGTAGATTTGTTTGGTAGAGCAACTCCAGTAGAAATTTCTTTCAACGACTTCAAAGAAATATCTTAATTTTTTCATAATTTCTAACATTTTTTTATCAAATATTTAAAATTTATGTTAAAATAAGTTGTCTAAAAAATTTTATCATATTTTTTTTATGTGACAATATCAACAATATTCCAAATTTAATGAAACGCAAACAAAGAATAAACAACTCAAATTATCAAGTTTTTTATTTCAAATCCCCGTTCCAAAGAAAGGTTTTTTATGGCTAAAAAAGTTGTTAAAACGGTAAAATTACAAATTCCTGCAGGAAAAGCTAATCCAGCTCCTCCAGTAGGACCTGCTTTAGGGCAAGCCCAAGTTAATATTCCTGCTTTTTGTTCCCAATTTAACGAAACAACTAAAGATCAAATGGGTTTCGTTATCCCTGTTATCATTTCTGTTTATGAGGACAGAACATTTACTTTTGTAACTAAAACTCCTCCAGCAAGTGATCTTTTAAAAAAAGCTGCTAAAATTGAATCTGGTTCTGCTAATGCAAGTCAAACCAAAGTAGCTACTATCACCCACAAACAAGTAGAAGAAATCGCCAATTTAAAGCTTCCAGACCTAAATGCTTATTGCGTTGAAAAAGCTTGCAAAATCATTGAAGGAACAGCTCGTAATATGGGAATTTTAGTAAAAGATTAAAATATTAAAATAGTTTTGACCCCAATTATTCAAATTTCAAATTAAAAAAATTTCTAAAAAATGTCAAGTTGTTTTGAGAAAGGAATTACTGCGATGAAACGAGGCAAAAAATATTTAGCATCATTACAAATGTTTGATGTTAAAAAAACATATCCGCTTCAAGAAGCTATTAGCTTAGCTAAACAAACTCAAGTTGCTAAATTTGATGCTGCGGTAGAATGTGCTTTTCATCTAAATTTAGATCCTAAAAAAGTTGATCAAAATTTAAGAGGAGCCTTAGTTTTACCACATGGCACTGGTAAAGTCTTAAAAGTAGCAGTTCTTGCTAAAGGAGAACAAGCTAAACAAGCACAAGAAGCCCAAGCAGATTACGTAGGCGACCAAGATTTAATTGATAAAATTGCCAAAAACTGGTTTGATTTTGATGTCTTAGTTGCTACTCCCGAAATGATGCCGCAATTAAGTAAATTAGGGCGTCTTTTAGGACCCAAAGGACTAATGCCTAACCCTAAAACAGGTACTGTAACAAATGATGTTTTACAAGCAGTCAAAGAAATTAAAAATGGTAAAATTGAATACCGCCTAGACAAAAGTGGGAATATTCACGCCATATTAGGTAAGGTTTCTTTTGATGAGACAAAATTACTAGAAAACTTAAAAACTTTATATCTTCAATTAATGGCTGTTAAACCTCGTACAGTGAAAGGCACTTACATTAAAAGTGTTACTATTTCAACTACGATGGCACCAGGTATTAAAATTGACCCTGTTACAATTTCACAATAATCAAGATCAAAATTTTGAAGGAAGGAAAAGGGCATAATCATGATAAAACCTCAGTTAGCCAAAAAAATAGATTCAGTTGCTGTTTTGCAAGAAAAAATTAGCACTGCCAAAACAGTTATTGTTTTTGAATATGCAAGCTTACCGGTAAGCTCTTTTATGCAACTGCGTCGTGAGTTAAAAAAAACTAGTTGTGAAGCAAAAGTATATCCCAAAAACATCATGCAAAGAGCTGTTACCAACGCCAAACAAGCTGATTTAGTTACCTTTTTAAAAGGAGCAAAAGCTTTAATTATTAGTCCCCAAGAATTATTAGAACCAATCAAAACGATTTATAATTTTGCTAAAAAAAATAAAGCAGTTAAAATAGTTTCTGGCATCGTGGAACAAAAAATTGTCTCCTTGCAAGAAATAAACACCTTAGCTACTTTGCCTTCAAAAGAACAAATGTTAGCGCTTTTAGCTGCTTCAATGTTTGCACCTTTGCAACATTTAGCAATTGGTCTAAATATGTTAGTACAAACCAAAGAACAAGAAAACCCCCAACAATAAACAATTAATTTATGAATGAAAAGATTATAACAAAGGAGATTGACATGGCTAAGTTAACGAAAGAAGCTTTTGTATCGGCTTTAAAAGAAATGTCTTTATTAGAGATTAAAGAATTATTAGATGGTTTGAAAGAAGAGTTTGGAATTGACCCAACTGCTTTAGCAGTTGCAGCTCCTGGAGCAAATAATGCAGCTGAAGTAGAAGAAAAAACCGAATTCACAGTAGTTATGAAAAGTTTTGATGAAAAAAAGAAACTTGCTGTTATCAAAACAGTGCGCGAAGTAACAGGATTAGGCTTGCTAGATGCTGCTAATTTTGTTAAAGTTCCTGACTCTAAAGTAAAAGAAAATGTTTCCAAAGCTTTAGCAGAAGATATCAAAAACAAGTTAGAACAAGCTGGAGCTGTTGTTGAACTTCAATAAATTATTATCTTGTAAGTAATATAAAAACCTGAGTTTTCTCAGGTTTTTTAGTCTTGCATTGTTTTTATTTTTATACCCCAACCCCCCACCAAAACCCAAAAATCGCAAAGACACAATTAAAAATAAAGATTTTGGCAAAACAAACTACCAATTAATAATTTATAGGAGCATAAGATGGGTTATCATAATGTCAAATATGGCAAAAAAGCACAACGTCGTAATTATTCTAAAACAATTTATGATGTTGATTTGCCCAATTTAATTGAAATTCAAAACCAATCTTTTGATTGGTTTTTAAAACACGGTATTAAAGAATTGTTGCAGGATTTTTGTCCTATTGAAAGTTATAATGGGGATTTAAAAATTTACTTTGATGATTATTTTTTAGCACCCCCAAAATATAGCATTGAAGAAACTAAAATTAAAGATATAAGTTATGTTGCCCAATTATTTGTCAAAACTACTTTAGAAAATGTTTTAACTGGCGAAACTAAACAAAGCAATATTTTACTTACTGAATTGCCTCTAATGACTCCCACTGGGACTTTTGTTATCAACGGCACTGAAAGAGTAGTAGTTTCTCAAATTGTACGTTCCGCTAGCGTGTATTTTGCAGGTAATTTTGACAGCAAACTCAACAGAACCACTTATTCTGGACAAGTAATTCCTTCACGTGGTGCTTGGATTGAATACGAAGAAGGCTCTAAAGAAATTTTGTATGCCAAACTAGATCGTTCCAAAAAAATCCCCTTGTCTAATTTTATTTATGCTCTAGGTTTTGACAGCAAAGAAGCAATCGAAAATGTCTTTGGCAAAAGCGCTATCCTTGATTCTGTTTTTGATAAAGAAACTGATATGGACTCAGACAATGCTTTGGTAGAACTGTATTCTAAAATCCGTCAAGGCGAAAAAGTTCCTGTCGACACTGCTAGAGATTTTATCAGAACAAGACTTTTTGATCAAAAAAAATACGACCTGGCTAAAGTGGGAAGATACAAATTTAACAAAAAACTAGACGTTCTTACCCGAGCTGAAAACACTTATTTAGTTTGTGATTTTGTCAATTCCGAAACTCAAGAAATAATAATTGCACAAGGCGAACTTTTAACCAAAGAAAAAATTGCAATCCTGAAACAAAATCGTCATTTTTTGCTCCAAGAAATCTTCGACGCTAAACATAATTTAGAAAACGAAACTGATGAAGAGATTTTAGCATATAAAAAAGACCCCCAAAAAAACGAATTATTCACCAAAACTAACATCATCAACTCTCGCACTGGTGAAGTTTTAGTAGCTAAAGATACTTTAGTTAACGACGATATTATCAATCATTTAAGACACAATATTCACACTCTTGATGAAAAAGTATCTAAATTTTTCTTAGGAACTAAAGATATTTATCAAAAAGAAGCAGACCGTCAAGGAGTTTTTAACGAAATTTTAGAAGTCTATACTTCAAAAGACGAATCAGGCAAGCTATATCACAAAGTCAAACTTATTGGAAACGACCAAAGAGAAACCAAAAAACACATCACTTTATCAGATGTTATTGCAAGTATTAATTATTATTTGAATCTTTATGAAAACGTAGGCACTGTTGATGATATTGATCATTTAGGAAATCGTCGTTTAAGATTAATTGGAGAATTGTTAAAAAACCAATTCCGAATTGGTCTTACCAGAGCTGAAAAAAATATCAAAGATATGATTTCCACTAGCAAATTCAGCGAAGTTAACGGTCCAGGCGACCTAGTTAATTTTACTTTTTTAATGAGTGTAATCAAAACTTTTTTCACAAGTTCACGCTTATCTCAATTCATGGATCAAATCAATCCTTTAGCAGAATTAACCCAAAAAAGAAGGGTATCAGCTTTAGGTATCGGAGGAATTAATCGTGATCGTGCAGGCATTGAAGTGCGCGACGTGCACAATTCCCACTACGGCAGATTATGCCCCATTGAAACTCCTGAAGGACCTTCCATCGGACTTATCACATCCCTTTCCACTTATGCCAAAGTCAATAAGTACGGTTTTATCCAAACTCCTTTCTTTAAGGTTTTGCACCAAGACGGGAAAACTACCCTTTCGCGCCAAATAGATTATTTAACAGCTGACCAAGAAAAAGAAGAAATTATTGCCTCAGCTGGGTTTGTTTTGGATGCCAATAATGCTTTTCAAGACAAAAAAATAATTGCTCGTAGCAACGGTGAAACAGGCATTTTTGAAAGAAGCCAAATAACATATGCTGACGTTTCTCCTAAACAAATTGTCTCTGTTGCAACTTCTTCTATCCCCTTTTTAGAACACAACGACGCTTCCAGAGCTTTAATGGGAGCCAACATGCAACGTCAAGCAGTCCCTTTATTAATCCCTGAATCTCCTATTGTAGGAACAGGTGTTGAATATCGCGCTGCCAAAGACTCAGGTTGCTTAATTATTGCCCGCGAATCAGGATTTGTTACTTATGTTGATGCTCAAAAAATAATTATAACTAAAAAACCCAACCAAAATGTTTCATTAAATGGCAAAACCCTTTACGATAATACCCAAGAATTTACCTACACCCAAGCCAAGGCTTTATACGAGAACAACTACAAAGAACACCAAGCCGAATACAACCTCATCAATTTTGCCAAATCCAACCAAGACACTTTAGTATTGCAAAAACCGATTGTAGTTTTGGGAGAACAAATCAATGAAGGCGATATTTTAGTAAGTGGACCTTCTACATCTCAAGGCGAATTAGCACTTGGCAGAAATGTTACAGTGGCTTTTATGACTTGGGAAGGTTATAACTATGAAGATGCCATCATTATGTCAGAAGAATTAGTCAAACACGATGTCTACACTTCCATCCACATTGATAAATACGAAGTTCAAACTAGAGAATTAAAAAAAGGTAGCGGTCAAGAAGAAATCACTAGAGAAGTTCCCAACGTGGGCGCTGATGCTATTAAAAACCTTGACGAAAGAGGAATTATTATTCCTGGTTCCGAAGTTAAAGAAGGAGACATTTTAGTAGGTAAAATAACTCCTCAAGGAAACATTGAACCTTCTCCTTCTGAAAAATTAATTCAAATTGTAATTGGTGAAAAAGCCCGCGAATACAAAGACTCTTCTTTAAGGGTTCCTTTTGGTGAAGGGGGGATCGTTCAAAGTGTTCATTATTTCTCCAGAAAAAACGGTGATGTTCTTCCTGCTGGTGTCAACGAAAACATCCGTGTTTTCATCGCTAAAAAACGTAAAATCAACGAAGGCGACAAAATGGCAGGACGCCACGGAAACAAAGGTGTAATTTCTCGCATCTTACCTAAAGAAGACCTTCCTTATATGGCAGACGGTACCCCAATTGATATCATGTTAAATCCTTTAGGAGTTCCTAGTAGGATGAACATTGGACAAATTTTAGAAATCCATTTAGGAATGGCTGCCAAAAAATTAGGCATCAAAGTGGCAACTCCTGTTTTTGACGGCGTTAATGACTACGACCTTAAAGAAATCATGAAAGAAGCCAATTTAGATCCTGATGGAAAAATGGTTTTATATGACGGACGCACCGGCGAACCTTATGACAGTCGTATTTCTGTAGGAGTTATGTATATGGTTAAATTATCTCACATGGTAGATGATAAACTCCATGCCAGAAACGTAGGACCATACACTTTAGTGACCCAACAACCTATGGGAGGAAAAGTCCAAAACGGTGGACAACGCTTTGGTGAAATGGAAGTATGGGCGCTTTATGCTTATGGAGCTGCTCATACCTTACAAGAAATTTTAACAGTTAAAAGTGATGATATTGTAGGTAGAAACAAAACTTACAGTGCCATCGTGCAAGGAACTCCACTGCCTAAACCAAGCATTCCTGAAAGTTTCCGAGTTTTCATTAAAGAATTGCAATCTTTAGGATTGTATGTAGAACTAATCAAAACCGATACTAAAGAAAATGAAGTTAATAAATCCTTAATTGATTACAAAAAGGAAGGTTATAATTAAAGATGAGTGATAACAGATTATTTACTTCAGTAGAAACTTTAAATCTTTCATCTCCAGTTTTAGAAAAATTAAAACTTTCTGGAATCAATACTTTGGAAGATTTTAACACTTTTACTTTAGAAGAGTTAAGGCTTTTGCTGCAAGAAGCTTTTTTAGAAGTTTTACCTATCCTCAAAAACTTCGCCCTACCTCGTAATTTACAAAATCTAGATTTGAGTGAAGCCGTTATTAACATTCTTACTGAACTAGGAATGGAAGATTTTCAAGATCTTTTACAAACTAAAATGGCTGTCCTTACAAAAGCATTTGAAACCAATCCCCTTGCTTTTCAAAAATTAAACGACCTATTTAAGTTATACAATCACTTCCCTTCTATTTCATCTGACAAAGAATACGGTAGTAGAGATTATGATTATTTTAAAATCCGTCTAGCTGCTCCTGAAGAAATCAGACAGTGGTCTTATGGTGAGGTTACTAGCTACGAAACAATTAACTATCGCACCTATAAACCAGAGATATCAGGATTATTTTGTCAAAAGATTTTTGGTCCAGTAGTTGATTTCCAATGTGCTTGTTCTAAAAAACAAGTCAGCATCAAAAGTCAATTTTGTAACAAATGTGGAGTTGAATTTACCGAAACCAAAGTGCGTCGTGAAAGAATGGGACACATCGAATTACAAACCCCCATCGTCCACACTTGGTACCTTAACTCTTCTCCCAGCCGTTTAGCTATTCTTTTAAACATAAAAACTAAACAATTAGAAGAAATAGTTTATTATGTTTCTTACGTTGTAATTGATCCTGGAAAAACCGAATTCAAACCTAAAGAAATTATTACAGAAACCCAATACAGTGAAGCTATTTATGAATTTGGAAACGCTTTTGTAGCTTTAACAGGTGCCGAAGCGGTTAAAAAATTACTAGAAAATCTCAATTTAGAAAAAACTATCAAAGTCCTTCGCAAATCTTTATCGGAAAATTCCAAACAAAAAAGAGAAAGCATTATTAAAAGACTAGAAATCATCGAATCTTTTCATCAATCAGACAACAAACCTGAATGGATGGTAATGGATGTTATTCCTGTATTGCCTCCGGGATTAAGACCGATGGTTCCTTTAGATGGTGGTCGTTTTGCCACTACTGAAGTCAACGATCTTTACCGCCGCATCCTTAATCGCAACAATCGTTTAAAAAAACAAATGCTCCAAAAAGCTCCTCGTTTAATCATTAAAAATGAAAAAAGAATGCTACAAGAAGCAGTTGATGCTTTATTTGATAATGCCAAAACTAGCAAAAAAAACGTTAACAACGTCGAAAAAAATCGCCCGCTTAAATCTTTATCCGAAATGCTACGCGGTAAACAAGGGCGTTTCCGTCAAAATCTTTTAGGTAAAAGAGTGGATTATTCGGGACGATCCGTAATTATTGTAGGTCCTGATTTAGAAATGCACCAATGCGGTGTGCCTCGTGAAATGGCAATTATTTTGTTCAAACCTTTCATTTTGAAAAAACTACAAGAAACCAAAGGAATTGACAAAAAAAACGCCAACACCATTTATGAAAAAATGAATGAAGAAGTTTGGAACGCCTTAGAAGAAGTAGTCAAAGAACACCCGGTCCTTTTAAACCGCGCCCCAACACTACACCGTTTAGGAATTCAAGCTTTTGATCCTAAATTAATTGACGGTAAAGCCATTCGCCTCCACCCTTTAGTTACGCCTGCCTTTAATGCCGATTTTGATGGCGACCAGATGGCAATTTATGTCCCTCTTTCTTTAGAAGCCCAAGCCGAAGCGCGCTTATTGATGCTTGTTTCGAACAACATTTTAGACCCTAAAAATGGTAATCCAGTAGTAACACCTTCCCAAGATATGGTTTTAGGAAACTACTATTTAACCATTGAAGAAAAAAAAGATCGCACTATAAACAGCTATGATGCTGCCCAAAGAACTGCAGAACACCAATACAAACATCGCAATGAAGGAGCTTTTTTTGCTGACATCAACGAAGCCAAAACCGCTTATCAAAATAAAGAAATCCACCTTCACACAAGAATTTTTATCAAACCACAAGCAATTAATTTATCATTTACCGAAGAACAACGTCAAAAATATTTAATGACTACTTTAGGAAAATTAATTTTTAATGACATTTTGCCTCCAAGTTTCCCCTACATTAACGAACCAACTCAGTTTAATTTGGATGTCAAAACCCCTGATGCTTATTTTTTAGCTCCAGGAACCAACCCCAAACAATTCCTAAAAAAACTTCCCACCCCTAAACCTTTTAACAAAAAATTCCTATCTATGATTATTGCATGTTTTTTCAAACAAATGAAAATTACAGAAACTTCCAAAATGCTAGATCACATCAAAAACTTAGGTTTCAAGTATTCTACTATCGCAGGAATTACAGTTTCATTTGCAGACATCAATACTTACTCCAATAAACAAGAATTGTTACAAAAAGTAGAATCCCGCAATATTCAAATTGAGACTTGGTACAACGATGGTTTTTTAACAGATGCCGAACGTCGTCGTTTAGTAATTAACGAATGGAAAACTATTCGTGATGAAATTCAAGAAGGCTTGATGAAAGAATTTCAACAAGACAACCACATTTTTATGATGAGCGAAAGTGGCGCACGTGGTAGTGTTTCTAACTTTACTCAATTAGCAGGGATGAGAGGGTTAATGAATAACCCTAAAGGTGAAATTATTGAAGTCCCTGTTAAAGCTTCTTTCCGAGAAGGTCTGAAAGTTTCTGAGTTTTTCATCTCTACTCACGGAGCCCGTAAAGGTTCAACTGACACTGCCCTCAAAACAGCCGAGTCAGGTTATCTAACGCGTCGTTTAGTTGACGTAACTCAAGATATTGTTGTTATCAAAGAAGACTGCAATAGTGACCGCGGTTTTGTTGTAGAAGCTATGATGAGTGACGGCAAAGAAATTGTTTCCCTCAAACAACGCATTATGGGACGCTTTGCTAGTTGCGACATTTGTCATCCCAAAACCAACGACCTTATTATAGCGCGCAATGAATTAATTACTGAGTCCAAAGCCCAAGAAATTATTACTGCCAAAATTAAAAAAGTTCCTATTAGAAGCATTTTAACTTGTAATTGTGAATATGGTATTTGCGCCAAAGACTACGGCGTCAATCTAGCTACCAATAAATTAGTAGAAATTGGCGAAGCTGTTGGTGTTATTGCTGCTCAATCCATTGGGGAACCAGGAACTCAATTAACTATGAGAACTTTCCATACTGGAGGAGTTGCTTCTGCCTCAGATATTACTCAAGGTCTTCCAAGGATCGAAGAATTATTTGAAGTACGCAAACCTAAAGGAAAAGCGCTAATCAGCGAATTAAAAGGAAAAATCAAAAAAATTGATAAAATCCGTTCCCAAAATCCAGAAATTGTAATCACAGAAGAAAATGACCCTGACACAGAGCACCGTTATATTTTGGAACCTAATGTCGATATTTTAGTAAGCAAAAACAACAGTGTTTATCCCGGTCAAAAACTAACTTCTGGTTCGGTTGATCTAAAAGAACTTTTAAGAGTTGCAGGCACAACAGAGGCTCAAAAATACATCTTAGAAGAAGTACAAAAAGTTTATCGTGCCCAAAATGTTTATATCAGCGACAAACACATCGAAATTATTATTCACCAAATGTTTAAACAAATTTTAATTATTGATGAAGGTGATACTCAACTTTTACCTGGCACAGAAATTACTATTAATAACTTTAAAAAAGCTAATTTAAAAATGTTAGAAGAAAACAAACGTTTAGCAGTGGGGCGCCCCATTATTTTAGGAATTACGCGTTCTTCTTTAAGAAGTGATTCTTTATTGTCAGCTGCATCTTTCCAAGAAACTACTAAAATTCTAATCGATGCTGCCATCAAAGGAAAAACCGACCATCTTTACGGACTTAAAGAAAATGTTATTATTGGTGGCTTAATTCCTGCAGGAACAGGTATTTTAGAAACTACTTTATTTAAATATCCAAAAGAACCTGCAAACACTTCTGAACTTGCTGAAAAAACTAACCAAAATTAAAAAAAGAAAGGAAATAAAAAATGTCTACTGTTTCTCAATTAATCAAAAAACGTCGTAGCAGTAAAACTTCCAAAACTAAAGCACCTGCTCTAAGTTACGGTTTTAATGTTTTGCAAAAAAAAGCTAAACATTACAGTTCTCCTCAAAAAATGGGTGTTTGTCTGCGTGTAACTACCATGACTCCAAAAAAACCAAACTCAGCTTTACGTAAATTTGCAAGAGTGCGCCTAAGTAATGGTTCTGAAGTAACTGCCTACATTCCAGGCGTGGGACACTCCTTACAAGAACATAGCTCTGTTTTAGTTCGTGGCGGACGTGTAAAAGACCTTCCTGGTGTGCGTTATCATATCGTTCGTGGTGCTCTAGATGCTACTGGTGTTGCTAACCGCAAACAAGGGCGTTCTAAGTACGGCTCTAAATTACCTAAAGAAAAAAAATAATTACAATTACAAAGAATAAAAAACAAATAATAAAAAAATCACAAATCCCCAAAAAAATAAATAAAATAAAGAAAGTAGGTGAATTTTTGTGTCCCGTAAAGGTCATATTAAAAAAAGAGATGTACAGCCAGATCCTGTTTACAAATCTAAATTAGTTACTAAAACCATTAACATCATTATGAAAGACGGAAAAAAAGGCAAAGCTCAAACTATTTTTTATCAAGCTTTAAAACAAGTAAAAACTATCACTAACCGCGAGCCTATTGAAGTTTTTCATGAAGCCCTAAACAATATTATGCCTGTATTAGAAGTACGCACGCGTCGTGTGGGTGGTCAAAATTATCAAGTGCCTTCCGAAGTTCGTCCCGAAAGACGCCAGTCTTTAGGATTAAGATGGCTTGTTAAATACACTAAAGAAAGCAATGAAAAAACAATGGAAGAAAGACTTGCCAAAGAAATAGTAGATGCTTCTTTAGGTAACGGAGTATTAGTTAAAAAAAGAGAAGAAACGCATCGCACGGCAGAAGCTAATAAAGCCTTTGCTCATTATCGTTGGTGATTGTAACTTATAGGAGAATAAAAGATGGCACGTCAGTTTTCATTAGAAAAAACTCGTAATATTGGCATTATTGCTCATATTGATGCAGGAAAAACCACCACTACAGAAAGAATTTTGTTCCACACCGGAAAAATTCATAAAATCGGAGAAACCCATGATGGTGCTTCTCAGATGGATTGGATGGAACAAGAACAAGAAAGAGGAATCACTATTACCTCTGCTGCTACTACTGCTTTTTGGAAAAACCACCGTATCAATATTATTGACACTCCCGGACACGTTGATTTTACGGTGGAAGTTTCGCGCTCTCTTAGAGTTTTGGATGGAGCAGTAACAGTTATTGATGCTCAGGCAGGAGTAGAACCACAAACTGAAACTGTTTGGCGTCAAGCTAGTGAATATAAAGTCCCAAGAGTTATTTTTGTTAACAAAATGGATAAAGTAGGCGCTGATTTTGCTTATGCAATTAAAACTCTTAAACAACGCTTAGGAGTTCATGCAAGCGCTATTCAATGGCCAATTGGCTCAGAAAATGAATTTAATGGTATCATTGATTTAGTAGAAATGAATGCTTTTGAATATGATAACACTTCCCAAGAAACAGGAAAAGTAGTTCCTATTCCTAGCGATTTAGAATCAATTACCCAAACTAAAAGAAACGAATTAATAGAAACTTTATCTACCCTAGACGAAGAATTAATGATGTATTATTTAGAAGAAAAACCAATCTCTTCTGAAATGTTGAAAAATTCCATTAGAAAAGCAACCTTACAAGCTTCCTTTTTCCCAGTTCTTTGCGGTTCTTCTTTCAAAAATAAGGGTGTTGTTAAAATGTTAGACGCTATTGTTGACTACCTTCCTGCTCCTTGTGATGTTGCAGCTATTGTTGGTTTTGATTCTGACAACCAAGAAATTGTGCGCACCGGATTAGATGAAGAACCCTTCACAGCTCTAGCTTTCAAAGTGATGACCGATCCTTATGTAGGAAAATTAACCTTTTTCCGTATCTATTCAGGTTCAGTTAAAGCTGGTTCTTACGTAACTAACACTACTAAAGGAACCAAAGAACGTTTTGGACGCTTATTACAAATGCATGCTAATTCTCGTGAAGAAGTAAAAGAAGCCTACACAGGCGATATTTTAGCAGTTGTAGGATTAAAAGAAACTACTACAGGAGACACTTTAGCATCAGAAGGACAAACCATCGTCTTAGAATCAATGAATTTCCCAGAACCAGTAATTGAAATTGCAGTAGAACCAAAAACTAAAGCTGACCAAGATAAAATGGGGATTGCCCTTGCAAAATTAGCTGAAGAAGACCCTACATTTAAGGTTTTTTCCAATCATGAAACCGGGCAAACTATTATTGCTGGAATGGGTGAACTTCATTTAGATATCATTATTGAACGTCTTAAAAGAGAATTCAAAGTACAAGCAAATGTTACAGAACCTCAAGTAGCATACCGAGAAACAATCACCCAAGAAACTGAGACAGAAGGAAAATTCATTCGTCAATCAGGTGGTCGTGGACAATACGGACATGTGTGGATGCGTTTTGAACCAAATCCTGGAAAAGGTTTTGAATTCGTTAATAAAATTGTAGGTGGTGTAGTTCCTCGTGAATACGTTCCTGCAGTTCAAAAAGGAATTCAAGAAGCTCTTGCTGGTGGTATTTTAGCTGGATATCAAATTATTGATGTTAAAGCAACTTTATTTGATGGCTCTTACCATGATGTCGATTCTTCCGAAATGGCTTTTAAAATTGCTGCTTCCATGGCATTAAAAGAAACCAAAACCAAAGGAAACCCAGTCATTTTAGAACCTATTATGGACGTTGAAGTAGTTACCCCCAACGATTATGTAGGAAATGTTATTGGTGATCTAACTTCTAGAAGAGGTAGATTAGAAAACCAAGAATCACGCGCCAATGCTGTTGCTATTAGAGCGTTTGTTCCCCTTTCTGAAATGTTTGGATATGCTACTGTTTTGCGCTCCAATACTCAAGGAAGAGCTACTTTTATTATGCAATTTGCTAAATATGAAAAAGCTCCTAAAAGCATCACTGAAGAAATTATTAAAAAACGAGCTTAGACAACCTTACACTAAAAAACATTTTTATTAACAAAATATTTGTAAAAAGCCAAAAATAAGTTAAAATTTAAATGGTAAATATATTTATTAAAACAAACCTTAAAACATAATAAAAGGAGGCCTTTGAAAAATGGCTAATGAAAAATTTATACGAAATAAACCGCATTTAAATGTAGGTACTATTGGACACGTAGACCACGGTAAAACTACTCTTACAGCAGCTATTACCCAAGTTTTGTCTACTCGTGGCTTGGCTAAAAGTAGAGCTTATGATCAAATTGATAATGCTCCTGAAGAAAGAGAACGTGGAATCACTATTAAAACTTCACACGTAGAATATGAAACAGAAAAACGTCACTATGCTCACGTTGACTGTCCTGGACACGCCGATTATGTTAAAAACATGATTACTGGTGCTGCTCAAATGGATGCTGCTATTTTAGTTGTTTCTGGTGCAGATAGTGTTATGCCTCAAACTAGAGAACACATTTTATTAGCGCGCCAAGTTGGTGTTCCAAAAATTGTTGTTTTCTTAAATAAATGTGATCTTTCCCCAGACGAACAAATTTTAGAATTAGTAGAAATGGAAGTTCGTGAATTATTATCTCAATACGATTTCCCAGGAGACGACATTCCTGTTATTAGAGGATCTGCATTAAAAGCTTTAGAAGGTGACGCTCATTACGTTGCTCAAGTAAACGAATTAATCGAAACTCTAGACACCTACATTGAAGACCCGGTGCGCGAAGTTGACAAACCTTTCTTAATGCCTGTAGAAGATGTTTTCACTATTACTGGTAGAGGAACTGTTGTTACTGGTAGAGTAGAAAGAGGTCAAGTAAAAGCTGGTGATGAAGTAGAAATCGTAGGACTTAAAGAAACTAAAAAAACTATTGTAACTGCAGTAGAAATGTTTAAAAAAGACCTAGATTTTGCTCAAGCAGGAGACAACGTTGGAGCTTTATTACGTGGAATTAACCGTGAAGACGTACAACGTGGACAAGTTTTAGCTAAACCAGGTTCTGTTAAGCCTCATTCTAAATTTGTTGCTCAAGTTTATGTTTTAACTAAAGAAGAAGGAGGACGTCACACTGCCTTTTTCTCTCAATACCGTCCTCAATTCTATTTCCGTACTACAGATATTACAGGAGTAGTTGAATTACAAGGTGATGTTAAAATGGTAATGCCAGGTGACAACGCTGAATTAGTAGTTACCCTTAACAACCCAATTGCTATAGAAGAAGGAACTAAATTTTCTATTCGTGAAGGTGGAAAAACAGTTGGTGCAGGATCAGTTTCCAAACTTCTTAACTAAAAATTCATTATACCCAACCTTATTAATAAATAAAACCCACATTATGTGGGTTTTTATCTTTTTTAACTATTTTTTATTTTGTATTTTGCCCCTTTTTTGCCCTTTTGCCTTTTTATCACTTTTTAAAACTCCACAAATCTAACCCAACTCAACTAAAAGATGCAAATTTGGCAATAATGACATTTTAAACACTTATAAAAAAATTAGTTGTGTGTCAAAAAAAACGCTATTTATTATCAAATTTCACAACACTAACCAAAAAAACACCACTTTTTGTCATTTTTTGCAATAAAAAAGCAAAATATCTTCCAATTAATTTTAAAAAAAGGTAAAATATATATGTGCTTGTTTATTAAGCAAGTTAAAAAAGATGTAAATATTTTTTTAAATAATAAGAATAATAAAATAAATTTAATTTTAATAATAAATAAAATTTAAAAAGGTGGTTTAAATGGAATCCAATAAAGTAAATAATTCGTTTACCCAAATTAAAAATAACTTTCTTTCTTTATTTGAAAAAACTACTTATAATAATGTTGCTACTCGTAAAGGAATTGCTTTAAAAACAATTTTGCTTTTATGTGTTACAGCAATCACTTCAATGTTTTTTTACCCAATTCTAAAACCCGCGATATTAAAAAATCTAAATATTCATGCAATTTATTTTTCCATGATTGCGTTAGGTTTTTTAAATTATGGCATTTATTCTGCAGGATTAAAACAAGTTGAAATTTCTAAAGCTTGTGGATTAATTTATTCTTTTATAGAAGGAATAATTTTATCAATTATTTTTGTTGTTCTAAATTTATTTTATGCCAATTTAGTTGAAATTGCCTTTATGGCTATTTTTGCAACCTTTATCGTCTTTGTTGTAATGTCCCATGCTTATTATAAAGGTTTTATAAAAGTAACAAATAGATTTAGACAAATTATGCTATATTGTTCTTTTGCTTTGGTGGTTTCTTATATAGTTCGTTTAGTGTTGTCTTTATGCAGCATTTGGACAATTGAAAATATTATTTACAATAGCTTTTTAACTCTTCCTATTAGTTTAATTATGTTAGGATTTGTATCTATGTTTTTAGCACTTCATTTTGATTACACCGAACAAATGATTAAACAAGGAATGCCTAAAAAATATGAATGGCAAGTTTCTTTGGCTTTTGCAACAACTTTAATTGAAATTTTTTTAAGAATAATGTTAATTTTGCTAAGGTTATTTGGTCAAGAAAGAAAATAAAAAAGATCACGAATATTCGTGATCTTTTTTTTATTATATTACCTTTTTTATTCGTTTTGGAATAATAAATTAGTTCTTGTTCCTAATTGCATTGGTAATTCCAATGTTTTTGCACTAACTAATTTAACTCTTATTTGCTTAATTATCTTTTTACTAGCTTCTAATTCTTGTTGAAAGTTTTTACCTTTCATAGCAATAAAATAACCCTTTTTTTTCACTAAAGGAACACACCATTTTAAGATAAGTTCCAATCTAGCCAAAGCGCGAGCAACAACACAATCATAACTGCCATTTTTGGCTATGTCATATTGTTCTACTCTTTGGTGAAAAAAACATATATTATCTAATTCCAAATGGCTTGATAATTGTTTTAAGAAATTGATTTTTTTTAAAGATGATTCAATGATTACAATTTTTAAATGAGGAAAAAGAATTTTTAAAGGAAAGCTAGGAAAGCCAGCACCCGAGCCAACATCACAAAGATTAGTTACAGTATTAAAGTTAAATATTTCTTTTAAAATTAAAGAATCATAAAAATGTTTATAGCAAACATCAGATAAAGATATTAGAGAAGTAAGGTTCATTTTTTGGTTTTCTTGTTTTAAAAATTCATAGTAAAAAACAAACTTGTTTAATTGCTTTTCGTTGAGTGCAAATTTGTCTTTTAATGATTCAAAGTAAAGCATGATGTTTTTCCAAATAAACTAATAAAATCGAAATATCAACTTGATTGACTCCTAATATTCTTGTTGCTTGTCCTAAAGTTTGGGGTTTGATTAAATCAAGTTTTTCTTGAGCTTCTTTTGATAAATTTTTAATATCTGCGTAATTGATTTTGCTAGGAATTTTTTTTTGTTCTAACCTTGCTAACTTTTGAGCTTCTTTTTGGGCTTTAGCAATATAACCTTCGTATTTGATTTGTATTTCTACTTGTTCATAGATGGTTTTATCTGCTTTTTCCTGTAAAAAATGTTGTAAAGTGCAAAAATTTAATTCTGGTCTTTTTAGTAGTTGTGCTAATGTGGTTTTTTCTCCAAGACTAGCTGAGTTTTGTTTTTTTAAATAAGATAGATTATCTGAATTAACTAAAATTTCATAATTTTTGCTTTTTTCTAATAAAAGGTTGATTTTAGCTTTTTTGTTTTGAAAATTGTTATAATCTTTTTCATCAATCAAACCTAGTTGATATCCGTAATCTTTGAGGCGCAAATCAGCATTGTCGTGTCTTAATAATAAACGAAATTCCGCGCGTGATGTCAAAAGACGGTACGGTTCTTTGGCGCCCTTAGTGATTAAATCATCGATCAAAACACCAATATAGGCTTCATTTCTTTTTAACACAAAAGGAAGTTTATTTTGGAGTTTTAAAGAAGCATTAATTCCTGCCATAAGCCCTTGACAAGCAGCTTCTTCATAACCGCTGGTGCCGTTCATTTGTCCTGCTAAAAAGAGATTTTGGATTTTTTTAGTCTCTAAACTGTGTTTGAGTTGGTTGGGATTAAAAGCATCGTATTCAATAGCATAAGCATATTTAGTGATTTGGGCGTTTTGTAATCCCGGAATAGTTTTAAGGATTTCGTGTTGAACGTGTTGAGGCATGCTGGTAGAAAGTCCTTGTAGATACATTTCATCCAAAGATAGGCTTTCTGGTTCAATAAAAATTTGATGACTGTTTTTATCACAAAATCTTACTACTTTATCTTCGATAGAAGGGCAATAACGAGGGCCTGTGCCTTCAACATAACCTCCATACATAGCTGATTGGTTTAAATGTTTTTGGATAACTTGGTGGGTGGTTTGGTTGGTGTGAGTTAAAAAACATGGTTCTTGGGGTCTTTGATTTGTTTGGGGAACAAAACTAAATATTTGTTCTAAATTATCTCCCATTTGTATTTTGGTTTGGCTATAATCAATGCTGTTTTTTTTAACTCTTGGTGGTGTGCCTGTTTTT
>NZ_BBIY01000017.1:0-6475 GCF_000744065.1 'Chrysanthemum coronarium' phytoplasma | reverse complement strand
AAAAGAAATTCTTAATTGGGAATGTTTATAAAGCTTGTTAAGAATAATTTTACTGTTTGCGTCTCTTTTAAGTTCGATTACAATTTTCATTCCTTTGCGACTGGATTCGTCTCTAAGGTCTGTGATTTCTTCTACTATTTTGTTTTTAACTAGAAAAGCAATTTTTTCAATTAGATCAGTTTTTTTGACTTGATAAGGAATTTCTGTAACAATGATTGAAGTTTTTCCTCTTTCTTTCGAAACGTGACTTTTAGCCTTTAAGATAACAGCTCCTTGTCCGGTGTGATAAGCACTTTTTAAACTTTGTAAGCCTAAAAGTTCGCCACCAGTAGGAAAATCAGGTCCTTTGATGTGTTGCATTAATTCATCAATGGAAATGTCTTTATTATTAATGTAGTTAATTAAACCATCAATGACTTCGCCTAAATTATGAGTAGGGATTTTGGTTGCCATTCCTACTGCAATTCCTGTAGCTCCGTTAATTAATAAGTTGGGAAGAGCTGTTGGAAGTACTAATGGTTCTTTTTCAGTACCATCGTAATTATCAACAAAATCAATTGTGTCTTTGTCAATGTTTTTGATTAGTTCCATTGCCATTTTTGCCATTTTAACTTCAGTATAACGCATAGCTGCTGCTTTGTCGCCATCAATTGAACCAAAGTTTCCATGACCATCTACTAAAGGATAACGGTAACTAAAATCTTGAGCCATTCTTACCATTGCCTCATAAATGCTTGAATCTCCATGAGGATGGTATTTACCCATAACATCCCCAACTACACGAGCTGCTTTTTTGTAGCTTGCGTGACTGTAGACGCCTAATTCTTTCATACTATATAAAATACGTCTTTGGACTGGTTTTAAGCCATCTTTAATGTCTGGTAAAGCTCTTGATACAATTACGCTCATTGCATAACTTAAGAAGGATTTTTTCATCTCCTTGCTTAAGTTTACTTCTTGAATGTTGCCATGATCGTGGTCTTTGTGGTTGTTGGCTTCATCGTTTTGAGTTTTTTGGTCGCTCATTTTTAACCTCTTTTTAAATATATATTAGTTGTTATTTAATGTTATGGTTTGTTAGTTTTAGTTGTATAAAATAATTATTTATAATTAAACGTCTAAATCAGCTTCTAAGGCTTTTTCTAAGATGAAGTTTTTTCTTGGTAAGACTTTTTCTCCCATTAACATGTTAAAAGTTTGGTCTGCTTCCATTAAGGCTTCTTCATCACTTAAAGCATTAAGGGCATCTTTGAGGCTTGCTTTGAGAAGAGTACGAGTTTCTGGGTCCATAGTTGTTTCCCAAAGTTGATTAGGATTCATTTCTCCAAGTCCTTTGTATCTTTGGAAACCATCTTTTAAGTTGTTTTTAGTTGCAAAAGTTTGTTTGGCTTTTTCATCATAAAAATATTTTGGAGCGCCTTTTCCTTTTTGGTATTTGTATAAAGGAGGACGAGCAAAATAGATGTAGCCTTTTTCAATTAATTTACGGAAATGTCTGAAAAAGAAAGTTAATAGTAAAGTTCTTATGTGAGCTCCATCAACATCGGCATCTGTCATAATGATAATTTTGTGATAACGGATTTTATCCATATTAAAGTCTTTGCCTTTACCAATGTTAATTCCTGCACCAATTGCTTGTATTAAGGATTTAATTTCTTTATTGGTAAGAATTTTGGCATCTAGACTTTTTTCTACATTAAGGACTTTACCACGTAAAGGAAGGATAGCTTGAAAACGTGAGTCTCTTCCTTGTTTAGCAGAACCGCCCGCTGAATCTCCTTCGACAATGTAGAGTTCAGAAATATGAGGGTCTTTACTTCTACAATCAGCTAATTTGGAGGCAAAACCTAAAGAATCAAGGGGTTTGTTTCTTACTACTTCACGAGCACGTTTAGCAGCTAGACGGGCATTTGCAGAAAGAAGACATTTATCAATTATTTTTCTTGAATCTTGGGGATTTTCTAATAAATATTTTTCTAAAAATTCGCCAAATAATTGGGATGTAATTTGTCTTACTTCAGTATTTGCTAGTTTGGCTTTAGTTTGTCCTTCAAATTGAGGGTATTGATGTTTTAAAGAAATAATAGCAGTAATTCCTTCTAAGATGTCTTCACTTAATAAATGTTCGTCTTTTTTTAAAAGATTGAATTCCTTAGCATATTTAGAAATAACACGGTTTAGGGCTAGTTTAAAGCCTTCTTCGTGAGTTCCTCCTTCATGAGTAGGAATATTGTTAACAAAAGAAAAGATTTTTTGGTTTTGGGTGTAGTTAGGAATAGCATCTTTGCCTTCTTTTTCTTCTATTTCGTTTCCTTGTGCATCTTTTTTAGGGGGACGAATTTTGGTAGTGTATTCAAAGACAATTTCAAAAGCTAGTTTTTGGAATTCTTTTTCCAGATAAAAAATTTCGTGAAAAGGAGTTTGTTTGTGACTAGTGTTAATGAAATCTAGGTAGTCTTGCAAACCTTTTTCATGGCAAAAGTTAAAAACAGTTTCTTTTTCGTATCTTTTGTCAGCAATGTTTAATTTAAGACCTTTGTTTAAAAAAGATAATTGTTGCATTCTTTCTTTGAGAGTATCAAAGTTATAAATGGTAGTTTCTTGGAAAATTTCAGGGTCTGCTAAAAATTGGATAGTAGTTCCTCGTTTGTTAGTTTTTCCAATTACTTCCAAAGGCGAAACTGCAATTCCTTTTTCGTATTTTTGAAAATAGATTTGCTTATTGAGATGAATTTCTACAGTAAACCAAGTAGAAAGAGCATTTACCACAGAGGCTCCTACACCATGAAGTCCTCCTGAAACTTTGTAAGAAGAATTGTCAAATTTTCCTCCAGCATGAAGAGTAGTTAGAATTGTTTCTACTGCTGGTTTTCCTGTTTTGGGGTGAATATCAACTGGGATTCCTCTACCGTTGTCAGAAACACTAATAATTTCTCCAGGTAGGATTTCTAAAGTAATTTTGTTAGCGTGTCCTGCTAAAGCTTCATCAATGGAATTATCAACGATTTCCCAGACTAAATGATGAAGTCCTTTTTGAGCAGTTGAACCAATATACATTCCTGGTCGTTTGCGAACTGCTTCCAAACCTTCTAAAATTTGAATACTATCGGCATTGTAATTTTTCAAAAGAATAGCTCCTTTTTTGTAAATTTATAAAATATTAAAAATAGATTAAAGAATAAAGAATAAAAATAAAATTGTAAAACATGAAAAACATGTAAAAAGATAAATAAAAAAACTTTGCAAATAGCAAAATATTAATTATGAAAAACATTTACCAATTATTTCTTAATTCATTATTTTTGGTAAAATATTTATTATTGTTTTTGATAATTTGGATAAAAAGATGATATTTTATACAACTTAATCACAACATATTATAACATAAAAACTAGTTATTTTGTGGTTTTTACAATTATTGAGTAAAAAATACTCTAAATTGGCTTTTTGAGTTATAATAGAAGTAATAGCAATTTTGTTTTGCTATATTAATATTGTAAAAGGAAGGACAAGCATAAATGCAAATAGTAAGCTTAGGCAAGAAAAAATCTTTATTTTTTAGTTTATTTTTATTTAGTTTACTTTTTATTTCTTTATTTAATACTTATCAAACAGTTGGAGCAGAACTAACAACTGAAACAACAACAACTCAAGTAGTAGAAACTTTGGGGGGAAGATGATAAAGTTATTCAGACAGTTACAACAGTTAAAGAAGGAAACAAAACAACTGTAACTACTAAGGATGCTGAAGGAAAAGTGACTCAAACAGTCAAAACAGTTACCAAAGACGAAAAAACAACTGAAACTACTAAAGACGCTGATGGAAAAGTTACTAAAAAAGTTGTTACTCAAACTGTTGAAGGCGTTAAAACCGAAACAACTACTGAACCATAACTTAACAAAGTAACAGTTAAAACTTTTGGAGATGGTGGCACAGTTACTAAAACTGAAGTAACTACAACCACTACCGAAGGAAATACAACAACTGAAACAATAACTGAAAAAGAAACTGAAACTAAAAAAGTTACAACAGTTAAAGAAGACAACAAAACTACACAAACAACAACCCAACCCAACCAACCTACCAAAACAGTTTTTATTCAAACTGCAAACGGAGTTAAAACCAAAACAACTACAGTAGAAGGCAATCCTACCAAAACACTTAGAATCAATAAATCATATCCTTGATATATATGGTAATTTAAAAGCATGGCAATTAGCTGAAAAAACTCATATGGAAGATCCTTGGCGCAACTCTTACAATGAAAATAATTTTTTTCATGAAAATGAAATAAGCGATCAAGAAATTTATTATTTTTATTCTGAAAATGAAATTAGATAATAATAAAATCAATGATAATATAGATCTAAATTTAGAACAACATTTAGATAAAAAAAATACTTGGCTCCAAATTATAGAAAACAAAAACTCCAATAGTTTCCATTCTATTTCAGAAATTCGTATAAAACATGTTTTTAAATATTTTTATCAAAAAATTATGGATGAACAACGAGTTTACCAAATAAGAATTAACAATATTGAAAGAATATTTTTTTTCATTGATGAAAAAGGTGTTTGTTGTCCTATTGGATATGATAAATTCCATTTTTTATATTCTATGAAAACCAATCCAAAAAAGTTAATATTAACAAAATAAAACATTTAATTTATACTAATTTAAGACTTATAGTTAATGGTAAATTAAATTTGTTATATAAAAAAATAAAAGTAAAGGATTTATGTTATCTCGTTTATGCAAGACAGCAATATTATTGGATATATACGAAAAAATAAAAAACACATTCTAAGATTTAATTTAATTCATATTTGCTTTTGGTCGTGGGTATTAATGCATCTTTATATTTTTGGATTAATAGATTTTAATAACACTAAAAATAAAGAAAAAAAGAAGATAATTACAAAGAAACACTTACTGTAGGAACTATGAATATGCCTCCTTTATCTTTTCAAGGAAAAGATGGTACTATTGGTTCTGATATGGCATTTTGTAAAGAATTAGCAAAAGAACTAGGTTATAAATTAGATATTAAAGTCTATGATGGAGTTGAAGGGTTAACAACAGCTCTAAATAAAAAACAAGTAGATTTTATAATTGGTTCTATGAATAATACTGAAAAACGTCAAAAAAATTTTGATGGAATTAATTATTTAAAAGCAACAGCAAGTATTTTAATTAAAAAGAATAAAAAAGAATTTTTTCAAAAATTTAAATTACCCAATCAAGAATTGATAACTTTAAAAAACAATAATGTTGAATTACAAGACAATGAAAAAATAAAATTAATGCTTATGGAAGGGTCTGTTTTTCATATACAAATAGAAAAAGACCATCTAATAAACCATAAAAATAATTTTAAATATGAAGGTACTGAAGCAGACCCTAAAGTACTAACTAATCCAGATTCTGCTGTTTGTGTTAATGCAGTTAAAGATGGCATAGTAGATGGTTTTATTACTGATACTCCAGTTGCTCAAGGTATTGCTAATAGTGATACAACAGGCGAACTTACCACTTTAGAATTTGTAGATAATGAATTTGCAGAACCTGCCTTTGAGCCTTTTGGTTTTTTCATTAGACAAGCACAACACAATCCTAAAGTATCAGAAGAAAAATTCCAACAAGCTGTTAAAGCTGTTTATGAAAGTTCTGATCAGTCAGAACAAACAAAATATTATAATGAGAATTTTTTAAAACCAGCTACCCAAGATTATATACAAATAAAACAATCAAATAATTCTAATGGTGATAAAAAAACTGAAATTACTTTTTGGCAAAAAGTTTGGAAAACATTACCAACTTATAAAAAACCGTTTGTTTTTTCTTTTATGGCGGCTATTGATAGTGTTATTGTAGGATTTTTAATTACTTTGCTTTTTGTTAAAATTAAGATTTATGCAGAAAAACAAAATAAAAAAATAATTCTTTATTAGCTTTTTATCTTTATAAAGGTCTATCTAAATTAATTGATGAGTTATTTATTTTTCTAAATGCTGTTCCTATTATGGTTCAAGCATTGTTATGTTGGAATTTATTATCCTTATTTGGTTATTTAAAAAAACCTCCTTATCCTTTTTAGCTACTCCTTTTATTACTACTTTATTAGTTATTTCTCTAAATACTATTGCTAATTTAACTAATTTATTCATGCATAATATTAAAATGTTGGATAAAGGACAAATTGAGGCTGCTTATTCATTAGGAATGAATCAAAAACAAGTCTTTAAATATATTTTATTTGAACAAGGATTACAAAGAACTAAACCTTTTATTTGGCAACAATTTATTCTAAATATTAAAGATACTGCATTATTTTATGTTGTTGGATTTATGGGCTTTATTTGGCAAGCAGATAGAAATAAAGTATTTGATTATGATCAAATTACTCCTTATTTTATTGTAAGTATCATTTATTTATTTTTAGTAAGAATGACAAATTATTTAGATAAAAAAAC
>NZ_BBIY01000018.1:0-6142 GCF_000744065.1 'Chrysanthemum coronarium' phytoplasma | reverse complement strand
TTGGTTTTAATTGGAATTTACCGATTTGAGGTGATAAAACTACTTCTTCATTAGTAGTAATTGCTTCGATTAAAGTCTTTTCGAAGATATGATAAAATTCTTCTGTTTTTGTAATTGAGGTTTTATTTACCTCAGCGATTTTTTTAATTAATTCTTTTTTAGTCATAATGATTTGACTCCTTTTTTGATTTTTTTTGAAAATTAATGTTATTTAAATTAAAATAGAGTTTCATATCCAATTGAATGATGGTAAATAATGGTGAAAATTTTTAGTTCTACTCATAATTTTTAATAATGATTTCTTGATTGATGTTTTTATTGGTAAGATGTTGGTTCGTTGTTTTTTTGTTTTGATGATGTTACAGTTTGAAAATAAATGAAGAATTGGGATTGTTTCATAATTGATGTATAACCATTTAACTCCCCTTTTGGTTGCTTGGTGTAATTCTAAGGCTAACAATTTATGATCTTCAAAAGAAAATGGTTTTTGGTAAAAATCTTTATCTTTAATCCCTTCATAGTAATATGGTGGATCGATAAAAAGAAAATCGCCTTGTTGACTATTGGCGATAACTTTACGAAAATCCATACAATATAAAACATGTTTTTTCTTTTGGAAATGTCTTTGGAATGTAACTAATTCGTTTAAATTGATGATGGGAGTTTTTTGTTTGGGTTTATACCCAAAATTTGTTTTTAAATTATTTTGCTTATCATAACGAGTAATACCACGAAAAGCGTATTTATTTAAAACATAAAAGATAGCTGACCTGGTTAATTTTTTTCTTTTTTTGGCATTTTGATTATATTGGTTTAATAAATGTTTAAAAGTTTGTTTTTGGTTCTTTTGGTTGTGATATTGGTAAATATAATTTTCTATGGCTTTGACTTTGTTAACAAAATGATGGGAATTTTGGAGACTTTGTTTCCACATAGTGATTAATTGGTGATCATTATCGTTTAAAATCGCTTTTGATGGTTGTAAATAAAAATAAAGAACCCCGCTTCCTAAAAAAGGTTCGTAATAAGTTTTAAATTGTTTGGGTAAATGAGAAATAATTTGAGGCAAAAGTTTTTTCTTACAACCAATCCAATTGATTTTCATCTTTCTTCTCCTTATTCCATAAATAAAATAAAAAGAAAATATCAGAAAAGATGGCGATTGTAGCGTTAAATTTTAATCCTAATTCAAAATTGAAAAATAAAGCCATAATATTACTAATGATGAAAAATAAATAGGAAATGGTTAATAAAATAGGATATCTTTTTTTCATTTTGTCTCCTTTATTTTTTTATTTCTTTTGGTGTCCTTACCAATTTGTTGTTTTTTTCAAATAAAAAACCCCTTTTGAAAAGGGGTTAGATGATTAAGTTTATTTGGTTGTTATTGAGTTTTATGAATTGATTGTTTTAAAAAGGTAAAGTTTCTTGAGTTTTATTATCTAAAAAGATCACGTTTTGAAGAATAACTTTAGTGTTAATTTTAGTTTGACCTTCATTATTCGTATATTTTTGAATGGATAAAAGCCCTTCAAGATAAATTTTCGAACCTTTATGTAAATATTTCTTCATGTTTTCGGCTTGTTTTCGAAAAGCGACACAAGGGATGAATTGGGTTATCTCTTTAAGGTTAACCGCTAATTGAAAATCGATTTTAGGGATTTGTTCGTTGTTTGAATTGATATATTGTTTTTCTAAATCATGGCTGAGACGGCCGATTAATTGAACTTTATTTAACATAATTTTATTTTTCCTTCTTTTTGATATATTTTTTTAATTTTTTCATTATTAAAACTTTTGAAAACAAATGTATTGGACGATTATCTAATTTGTTGATGTTGGAATCGTTTATTACTGTTGTTTCAAAAGTTTTATACTTGATTTTGATATAAAAAAAGTTTACTTTCAAAGTAAGCTGGTTTTTTTATTGTTTCAAATAACTAATTTAACGTCATTACGGACGAGAAAGGTTAACGTTTTTTATTTTTTTAATTTCTTAATAGCGATGTTTTTAATATTTTCTACTTGTTTTAAAGATAAATTGAGTTTTTCAGCGATTTCGGCGTTGGTATAACATCTTTGATCATCTTCATTGATATTCCCTAAAGGAACACCAAAACTTAAATGGATAATTTTGAATTCGTTTTCACTTAATTTAACTTTCATTTTTTTTAAAAAATTTTCATGCTTAACTTGTTTTAACCATAATTGATGAGGATTTAGTTTATTTATTTGATATGGTTCACAAAAATCTTCTTGAAAAGAAAGATTATCCTTTTTATGATTTTTTTGGGGGATTGAAGGAGAATGGCTTTTTCTTATTATTTCTCTTATTTCCGATTTGATGGTTGGAGTAGCATAAGCGATAAAGTCATAACCTAAATCTTGGTAATGATTGAGGGCTTTGATTAATCCTAAAATCCCTTCTTGATATAAATCTTCTTTAGTTAAAACTCGAGGATAATATTTAAACTTTTGAACTATCTTTTTTATTAAAGGTAAATGAAGTTCGATTAATTGATTTCGTATTTCTAAATTCTTTTTGTTTTTTAAAAAATCTTTAAATAATTCTTCTCTTAACATTTAATGCCTTTCTAAAAACGTTTTTAGAAAAGAGAGGAAATTATTTTTTTTAGTCTTTGAAACAAAAAAAGACTAACTTAATAGTTAGTCTTAAAGAATTTTTAAAAAATAAAAAGTGTTTAAACTTTTGGAACAGGGCAGTCATTTCATTATCTTGATATTCTTTATTCCAAGTTTCTTTATTTTCTCAATAAATATCATCTTCTGAGGTTTTAAAATGTCTTTGTTCCAATGTGTGTCCACTATTATCATCTAAAGTTCTATTCCAAGTGTTAGGGCTTTTCCAATTTATTTCTTTATTGTCATTTAGATAACTTCTTTTATTTAATTTATAAGGTCTATTATTAATAATTTTTAATTCTATATCATAAGTTTTATCGCGATTCCAATTAACTATTTTTTTATATTCTTTGCTATTTGATGTGTAATGCCTTTCAGTTAATATATATTCTTCAGCTTGAACTTCTTCTGCAAATTTGCCATCATAATACGTTTTATCCCAAGTTTTATCGTGATCCCAATTAACTTGTTTGTTATCTTCGTCGCTGCCTTCTTTAAAATATCTTTGTGAAATTTGTTTATTATTAGAATCATAAACTTTATCCCAAGTATTAGGATTTTCCCAGTCTACTTGTTTTTCTTCGCCTTCATTATGAGGTTTATATGCTCTACTGGATGAAGTGTATGTTTGTGTTTCCTTATTAGTTGTTGCAAAAACATAAGTAATATTTAATATAAAAAATAATAAAGAAATTAATAAATATAATTTAGATACTTTTAAATAAAATGATTTTTTTCTTTTTGCATTATTCATTTTTATAATATAGATCCTTTTTTATTTTTATGTTTTTTAAAAAACATAAAAATAATTATAATCATTAAAACTAAAAAAATTAAATAATAATATATATTTTTTTAAAACCAAAAAGTAAATATTGAAATGAAAAAATAATTGTTATTTTGTATGTACATTTTTACATTTTTTTAACCCTATCTTTTTACAAATTTGCCACAGCAGTTCAAAAAATAAAAAACTTGCTATTAATGTCATTTTATCACAAAAAAATAAAAAACAATTTTTTTGTTCACTAATCTGTATATCATGAGTGCTTTCCTTGCAATTTTATATATAAAAAAAAGAGACTTCAAAAGTCTCTTTTTGGGATTATTTAATTTTTTTTAAAAATATTTTTACTTTTTTTGTCAATCAATTTTTTCTAAATTGCGTTCTGCCTGGGTTTTGGTTAAGTAGTTAGGAACTAATAAATGGCAATTGGAAACAATTTTTGCAAATTGTTTGATGGTGCAAAAATCTATTTTGATAGTAGTTGGTTCAATTAATAAATGATTAGGAAAAGATTGCAAGAAACTGCTTTCAAATCTATCTTCGTTTAAGTAAATGTGGTTTTCTTTGAGGCTTAAAGCAAAAAAAGCATTACTTCTAGCATCAATTAAAGGAGTAAGTGAAGCATAAGAATAACCACTAGATAAAAGTAATAGACTGCTTATTTGGTATAAAGGGATTTGTAAGTTGAAGGCTAACATTTTGGCTGTAAGAACTGCTACACGAGTGCCAACATAAGAACCAGGACCCACACCAACTATTAAAGCATCTAAGTTGTTTAGACCTAAATTATTTTCTTGTAAGACGCTTTCAATTAAAGGAATCATGCAAGGAACATAATCGTTTTTGCCAAGGCGGGATTTGAAAGTAGTAATTTTTCCTTGGATAACTAAAATAACTATTTGGCTTTTGGTGGCAGTATCTAGAATTAAAATGTTTTTTTGATTCATTGTCGTATCGCTTTCAAAAGTTTGGTTAGAGATTTGCAAAAAAATTTAAAGGTTGATTTTGGAATAAGTATTTTGCATATCATTTTGATCTACTTTTATTTTTATCATCAAGGTTGCTATTTTGATAGATAGTAATTTTTCTTTGAGTTTCATTTAAAAATGTCATTTCTACTAAAAAAGCAAAATCAGGAAAAAGGTAACTGCAATTTTGAAAATATTCTACTATAACAAAATCTTGATAAGTAAGGTCTTCTAATAGTTCTTCTAAAAATTCAGTCTCAAGGCCTGTGCGATATAAATCAAGATGATAAATAGTGTGCAATTTGTTCTTGTAGGTTTTAGAAATGACAAAAGTAGGACTACAAACATTTTGAAGGATGGCAAAACTTTTAATAAAACCCTTAGTAAAGATAGTTTTTCCACAACCCAAAGAGCCTTGTAATAAAATGATTGTTTTGCTTTGTTTTTCTTTGGGAGTGTTTTTTTTTTGATTGATGAGTTTTTTTCCTAAATTGTAACTTAATATTTGGGTTTCTTTTGGGGTATTAGTAATTGTTTCTAAATATATTTTGGTTTTCATATGCGTTTAGACCTTTAATTATGAGATTAAAATAATATGATAAGACCTTTGTTCTTTTTCCTTTGGTGTTTTGTCTTTTTTTGTTGGTTTAAAATTAATTTTCTACGCCATCTACATCAAGTACTTCTTTTTTGACAACTGCTACTGAAACTGCTTTATGACCTGTTTTTAATTTGATGATGCGCGTTCCTTGGGTAGCTTTGTTTTTGGTTTTGGTAATTTGGTCAATTGCTACTCTTACTACTTGTCCTTTGTCAGAAGAAACAATAAGATCATCTGTAGGGAGGACAACTTGTAGGGTAATAAGTCTTCCTTTTTGGTCGTTTACTTTGATAGTTTTAGAGCCTTTGCCACTACGTTCTTGAATGCGGTATTGGTTGACATTGGTGATTTTTCCAAAGCCGTTTTCAGTCATTACTAAAATGTTTTGTTCTTTGGAATCAGTGTCAAATAAAGCAGCTCCTACTAAGAATTCATCACTTCCAAGACGCATGCCAATTACACCCATACTGTTGCGACTAATACTTTTAATTTTGGTTTCACAAAAACAAATAGCATTGCCATTGTTAGATGCTAGAATGATATTTTTAGTGCCTGTGGTTTTGTTTACTGTAAGGACTTCATCGTTTTCTTTTAACCTAATTGCAATAAGACCTCTTTTGGAAATGTGGCTGTATTCTTTGAGAGGTGTTTTTTTGACTATGCCTTTTTTGGTAGCAAAGAATAAGTAATCTTGGGATTGATCAAAGTTTTTAACACTGGTGAAAGAAGTTAAAAATTCGTCTTTTTCGAATGGTAAGAAATTAACAAGATGGCTTCCTTTGGATTGTCTTTGACCTAAAGGAATTTCGTAGCCTTTGAGTTGATAGACTTTGCCTTTGTTAGTAAAAAATAAGTGATAATCGTGAGTAGAAGTAATTGCTAGATGTTCAATAAAGTCTTCTTCGTAGATTTTCATACCAGAAACGCCTTGCCCACCTCTTTTTTGTTGTTTGTAAGTATCAATATCCATGCTTTTGATGTAGCCTTTGTTAGTAATTGTAATAATGATAGGTTTTTCTTCGATTAAATCTTCGTCTTCAAAGTTTAGGGGAGCATCAAAATTGAGGGTAGTTTTTCTGTCATCTTGGTATTTTTTCTTCATTTCTAGAAGTTCTTTTTCTAAAATGCGTTCTTTTTTCTTTT
>NZ_BBIY01000019.1:0-4252 GCF_000744065.1 'Chrysanthemum coronarium' phytoplasma | reverse complement strand
CAAGCTTGTGCAATTGCTATTCATCTTTCTTTAACAATGTTTTTGATTTTTCAAATGTTTAAAAAATTAAGTTTAGGAGAAAGCAAAGATGTCAATTAAATTATCTGGGGCAAGATCCCCCCAAACTGCTTCTACCAAAATCCCAAAAAAACCCAAAAAAACCATTACTAACACCTTATATATCATTTTAGTGTTAAGCTTTATTTATATTCCTATTTTATCTTTAATTATTTTTTCTTTTAACAAAAGCGAAGGCAGAATTGCATCTTTAGTTAATTGGAAAGGTTTTAGTTTTCAATGGTATTCTAAACTTTGGACTGACCAAACAGTTAAAACTGCTATCAAAATAACTTTATACATTGCTTGCCTAACTACTTTAATTTCTACTTTTTTAGGTACTTTTGCAGCTATTAGTCTTGCTCAAAGTCTTAACAAAAAATGGCGCAACATTGTTCTTAATGTAAGTAATTTTTCTATTGTTATTCCTGAAATTATTACTGCTTTAGCATTATTTGTTGTCTTTGGTTTTATGGGTTTGGAATCTGGTTTTTGGAAAATGATTTTAGCCCACATATCTTTTTGCACTCCTTTTGTAGTTATTACTGTCTATCCTAAAGTAATAAATCTTGACCCTCATTCTTTAGAAGCATCCTATGATTTAGGAGCAACCCCACTCAAAGCTTTAACCAAAGTAATACTACCTCAACTTAAAGGAGCTATGCTTTTAGGAGCCACTCTTGCTTTTAGTCTTTCTTTTGATGACTTTATGATTTCTTATTTTGTAGGTGGTTCTGAATGCCAAAATATTTCTGCTTATATCTACAGCCTCAAAGGAACTATTAACCCAACTGTAAATGCTTTATCTACTATTTTAATTATTATTGCTAGTTCTAAAATTATCCTTAATTTCATCAAATACAACAACCAAAAACAAAACCAAAGGAAAAATGCCAAAATAGAAGCAGAGGCAAATAACAATGAAAATGAAAGTACAAATGGAGCTACAACAATAACTACAAAAAAAACCACAACCACTAACACAAAAACAAGCGCAAACACAAACACCAATGAAAACGAATTTAATACCAAATGAAAAAGACAATTAAAACTGTAGCAACAACATTGCTTTTCATTTTAACAACAACTTTTGTTATTCTTATTATTCTTAATCTTAAAAACAAAAATATACTTCCCCAACACCAAGAAGAACAAACATTAACATTATTTAATTGGGGCGAATACTTAGAACCTAGCATTATTGAAAAGTTTGAAAAAGAAACTCACATCAAAGTTAAACAAGTTCTTTTTTCTTCTAACGAACTTGCAGTTACCAAAATTAAAAGTAAAAACCAATATGATCTAGCTATTTTAAGTGAATATGCAATTGATCAATTAAGACAAAGCAAAATGTTAGAAACAATAGATGATGGTGAATTAATAAAAGATGATAAACATTATTATGAATTAAAAAAAGACCTCCAAGACAAACTCCCTTCTGAATTTAACAATTACGCCGTTCCTTATTTTTGGGGCAAAGTAGTTATTCTTTATAATAAAAACAAAATAACTCAAGATCAAATTAATGAACTCAAAGATCAAAATAAAGGTTTTAAATATTTAAAAGACACCAATTTAAAAGTAGCTTTATGCAATAACGCTCGCGACGGTTTAATGGTAGGTCTAAAAGCTACTAAAGGAAAAATTGCAAAACCTTCCCCAGATGAATTAAATGAAGCCAAAAAATGGCTCTTAGAACTAAAAGAAAAAAAACCTAACTTAGCTTTTATAAACGACCAATTAATGGACCGAATGAAAAATAAAAATAACGAATACTATGATATAGTTATTGCTTATTCAGGAGATGCTAATTTTTTAAAAGAACAAAATAATAATCTAGATTATTTTTCACCTACAGAAGGAACCAATGTTTGGGTTGATGATTTGGTAATGCCTAAAGGAAGCAAAAAAACCCTAGCTTATAAGTTCATCAATTTTTTAAGACAAAAAGAAAATTACAAAAACAATTTGGCTTTTACTAAATATAATTCTCCTTATGTTGGATTAGAAACTTTTCCAGGAATTCCCCAAATAGAAATCAAAGGTAACGATGAAGTTTACAAATACGACCAAACCACCCAAAAAACCATCAATACTTATTGGAACGACATTATTGCTTTTCCCAGCCAAAAAGATTATTGGCTATTTACCTTAAGTTTTTTCATTTTTTTAGCTATTTTTATCATATATTTCCATCATAAATTCAAAAATAAATTACGTTTAGACCAATTAACCCAAAAAATAAAAACTTTAATATAATTTGTTCTAACCCCAAATATTAATCAATTAATATTAAAAAAACCAACTTTTAAGTTGGTTTTTCCTTTATAAATGAAACAATTAAAACTAATTTGGCATTCAATTAATTATTTTTTTCAATTTTTTTATATAAAGATAAATTGCAATAATAAAAACAGCCAACAACAAAAAAAATAATATATAGGCAAATATTTTTATATTGTAAATGTGTGTGTCATAAGTTTGAGATTGTAAATCACCCACATCAGCTACTTTATTATTGGTGTGGGGCAAATAAACTTTATTTTTTTGAGTATTTTTATCCACTAAAACATTTGTAAGAGGCAATATTGGTTCTACATTACTACTTTTACCCCAAGTATAACGATGTTGCCAATCAACTACTTTATTATTTTCGGTACTTGTTTCTAAATAATGTCTTTGGGATGTTTGTATACCATTTTTATCATAAGTAGCATCCCAAGTATCATAATGTTGCCAATCAACTACTTTATTATTTTTGGTACTTGTTTCTAAATAATGTCTTTTAGAAGTTTGCTTTTGGTTTGCATCATAAGTAGCATCCCAAGTATCATTATTTTTCCAATCCACTAATTTATCTTTTTCAGTACTTACTTGCAAATAATGCCTTTCTAATAATTGATTACCATTTTTATCATAGGTTTTATCCCAAGTATCATGATGTTTGCAATTAACTAATTTATTATTTTCGGTGCTTTGAGCTAAAAAATATCTTTTAGATGTTTGTCTACCATTTTTATCATAAGTAGCATCCCAAGTATCAGGATTTTGCCAATCAACTAATTTATTATTTTCGGTGCTTTGAGCTAAAAAATATCTTTTAGATGTTTGTCTACCATTTTTATCATAAGTAGCATCCCAAACATTATAATGCGTCCAATCAACTACTTTATTATCTTGCGTGCTTTCTAATTTGTAATGTCTTTGTGCTATTTGATTTCCGTTGTTATCATAAATTGCATCATAAGTATCAGGATTTTACCAATCAACTAATTTATTATCTTGCGTGCTTTCTTCTAAATATTTTCTTTTTTCTATAACTCCAGTAGCTAAATTTTCTTTTAATGGATTATTTGCCCAAACTGTAATTATATTTCCTAATAATACAATAAAAATCCATAATGCCAATAACAACAAGTGCGCCTTAGCCAATAAAAAATGCTTGGGTTGTTGTAAATTATTCACTTTGTAAAAAAACTCTTTTCTAATATGGCAATTATAAATAATTCCAACTTGAAAAAATTGCTATTATTTATTTTAATTATACAATTATCTCTTATTTTGTTTTTTATAATTGTAATAGTATTAAATACTATGTAAAATTATTATATCGCAAAATAGATAAAAATATACTTAATTTTTATTAATATTTCTTTGTTGTAATTCTTTATAAATTATTATATATATTATTTTATTGTGGGATAAAACCTAAAGCTGATAAACAAGCTTCTTTTAAGTCTTGAACTTCAATTTGTGTGTGTTTGTTTCTACACATATTAATACAATCATCATTAACAAGTGTTTCGATGGTACGATTAGAACACTTCATAATGTCATTTTCAATTACATCATTAACATTTTGGGTGAGATAATTTAGTGCATCATCAGAAATTGGGTTTTTACAGATATCTTTAACTAAGAATTTCATAAAGTCTTTGCGTGGTTCTTTTTCAAGGGATTTTTGTAGGCAATTACTGAGTTTTTTTCAAAATGTTGTTTCTTTTAAAAAAATCTTTTTCTTATTACCTATATTATAACATTAATAATTTCAATAATTTAAAGTTTTTTTAAGTTTTTATAATTTATAAATAATTTTATTTATTTTTTTACAACAACAAAAGCCGTCCAATAATTAGGACAGCAAAATTAATTAAAAATATTTAATTTAAACTAATTTAATCAAATTAAGAAAAAA
>NZ_BBIY01000020.1:0-9011 GCF_000744065.1 'Chrysanthemum coronarium' phytoplasma | reverse complement strand
AATATTAAAAACGTGGTTGGTCTCATTTGTGTCACTCAACTACTTTCTAAATCACAAATAGAAATTCTTAAAAAAGAAAAAATCAAAGTGATTATCGCCTTAGATAATGATGAAACAGGTCAAAAACGCAGTGAAGCCTTAGGAGAACAACTTAAAGAAGAAAATATTATCTACGAAATTAGACACATTTTACCACCTTATGATAAAACTTGTAAAGATGTTGATGATTTATTACGCCAATTCGGAAAAGAAGCATATCAAAAATGTTTTTTAGACCCATACATTACTTATGAAGAGGCCAAAAATAAAATCATAGTCGATTTAGCTATTTATTTTTTTGGAAAAGACAAAGTAGAAATAATTGATTAAAATTATTGCTTTTTAACTAATATATTAAACTTACATGTATAATAACATTAACATACCCCCAAACAAGCGCATATACCCCTAAATTTTGCGATTTTATTTTTCGCAAATTTGGGGATTTTTATTTTTATAACAAAAAACCAAATAAAAGGAGACAAAAATGAAAAACGAAACAAATCAAGGAATCATTAGGGGTGGTTGGGAAACAAAATCAACACCTAACGATTTAACTCAAATTAAAAACTTTTTAAAAATATTAAAAGAAGATTTAATCAATCTCACTATTATCTCTCATTCTAAAAAGAAAAATACCTACCAAGAAGCAAACTACCGTCCCAAAAACCAAACTCTATTTGTAGACCCACAAATCTTAGAAGAAATGAAAAAGTATAGAATAGAAATAATCAAAACCCACTCTCCCGAAAACAATAATAATAATCAAACCCTAACCAACCCCATATCACCCCCAAAATGCCAAAATAATACCCTTAAAACTCATTTCCCTATCTTCCAAATTAATTATCTCAACGAACAAAAAGACTACATTAAAGAATTAATAAGTAAGATACCCATAGACAAACTATACACTTTGAAATTATATAAATTAGATGACAAAAAAGTAGATAAATATAACAATCCTATAAAAACAAATTATAAAAAAGGATTAAATGTTATTTATTATCAATTGGAAGATTTAAAACACATCAAATTATTTTTAACCAAAAATAAACAAGGCTATCGGGTTAAAAAAATGCGTCCTGATTATAAAAGATATTTAACAAAAGAAAAATCATAAAATAAATAAATTATTTAACTCATCATTTTATCATCATACACTCATCATTTTATCATCATACACTCATCATTTTATCATCATACACTCATCATTTTATCATCATTTGACTCCTTTAATTTCCTTGCAAAAACCAAACATTTTAAATGAGTGATATTTTATATATTATATCGATAATGATAATGATACTCGATATTTGATATTATCGTTGTATCTTTTATCTATCATTATTATTTTTCGATATATAAATAACTCCCTATTTCCCTTTCCATTATTAAAAGGAGTGTAAAAAATTAACCAAATACAATCACCTAACGCGCTGAAGCGCTAACAAAAATTATAAGCAAACACAAACACAAGAAAGAATAAATAAAAATCCCCCAGTTGCGCGCGACCCCCCTTTTTTTCAATGAATATAATGATTTAGAGTTATAATGGTTTATGTATATGATATAAAAAAGGAAACAATATTTAAATCATGAAAAATGAAAAATCAAAAGAAATATTAAAACAAAAAAATAAATTATTGCAAGCTCTAATGAAAAAAAATCAAAAAACTGATAAAAAAACAGTTTTTGAATTAGTTAAACAATTTAATCAAAAACTAAATTTAACAACCATTTTAAAAACTATCCGAACAAAAAGAAGCACTTATTATTATTGGTTGAAAGTCGAAAATAAAATCAAAGCCAAAAAAGAAAAATATTTATTACAACAAAATCGCATTAAAGCTTTATGTTTCCATTATCAATATTTTTACGGTCATCGGAAAATAACTGATTTATATCAAAAAACCTTTAACGAGTCCATCACCAAGAAAAAAGTTTACACCATCATGAAAAAAAACGAAATTAATTGTCGTTTAAGAATTAAAAAAAATAAATATAATTATAAAAATAATTTAAAAGCTAAATTAAAAGTAGTAGATAATTTAATTAATCAAGATTTTATGGCCACCAACCCCCTCCAAAAACTATTTACCGATATTACTTATTTTAAAACGAATCAAGGTTTTCTCTATTTTTCTTGTATTATCGACTCTTTTAACAACCAAATCATCGCTTCCCACACTTCAAAATATCAAAATAAAGAATTAGTTTTAAATACAATCAAAAAATTACCTCCATTAAAAGAACCTTGTATTATTCATTCCGATCAAGGAAAAGTTTATCAATCACAAAAAGTCCAACTAACTTTAACGAAAAAAGGTTTTTTAATCAGCATGTCAAGAAAAGCTACCCCTCGTGATAACGCCATCATTGAAAACTTTTTTGGACAAATGAAAACTATCTTACAACATCAACATCCTTTTTTATTTCAAAAATCAACTGAAAAAGTTAAAAAAATAATCAATTATTTCCCTAATTTTTGGAATAATCAATGGATTTTAGCTAAATTAAATTATTTATCTCCTTCTCAATATTCCCAAAATCTTATATAAATTATTTTTTTTAATTTATTTTAATGTTTTAGCCTTGAAAAAGAGGTTACTTTTTTGCACATTTTTTTGACCAAAATAACATAATTACGTAAAAAAATAATTATAATTTCATTTTCTTAACGGAATTTTAACTTTTTTCACTTAAATATATAGTGAAGGGTTAAAATATTAAAAAAATATCTTTTGAAACTAAAGAATTATGAAAAAAAAGTTTAGACACTTTTTTTAAACGAAAAAAATATTTCTTTAGTTTGAAAAGATAGGAAATTATCTATTTAATTTTAAGTCTTAAAGAATAATTTTAGAAACAAAAGTTGTCTAAAAAAAGATAACAGTTCAAAGTTTTGATTGTTTTTTTGAGTTTTAGAATTATATGCCTTTTTATTTTTTAATTGGTCGTGTTCTTCTTTTATTTCTTGTCTTTTGCCGTCTAAACATTTTTCCAAAGTATCAAATTCTAATTTAATCTCTTTTAATGCATCAAATCTTTCTTGGGCTTCATCAATTTTTTGTAGATTTCCAAGAATAAATTTATCTAAAACTTTAAATGAAGTACTAAATTCTTTTTCTTCTTCTGGTTTTCTTGTATTTTTGCCTTTTAAATCTTTGTATCTAGTTTCTTGGTCCTTTGTTCTTTTCTCTTTCTTTAATTCATGCAATCTTGTAAGAATATATTTAAGATCTTCAATAACATCTGTATCTTTTCCATCTTTGTCTTTTACATATTCTAAATTAAATATTTTCCTCAAAGCATCATTAACTTCTTTTTGTCTTTTGGTATCACCTTTTTTAACAACAACTCCTACACCATTAGGACCTGATTGCAATTGAGGATCAGTTGAATCAAGAATAAAATACTTTAAATCTTTGTCTCCTTCAGTATTATAATGTGCTATTACATCATCAACTACAAAAATATCTGCTTTATTATTTCTAATAAATTCTAAATTAGGTCCAATATCATCTGAAGAAGTTTCTTTTTTGATAATATCTCTATTATTTAATAATTTTTTAATATAACCTTTACCTAAAAAATCTGTATCAGTGGCACTAGCAGTAACAGCTATAAAAGTAAATGATTTTTTTGCCTTCCTTTTTGGCATTTTCATATAAATTGTCTAAGTGAGCAAATAAATCTTTATCTTTGACTCTTGCGTTGTGTGCAAAAAGATTAGATTCAAAATCTTTATTGTCCCTTCTTACTACAAATCCATTCATAGGAACATTATATGCAATACTAAAATCAACTTTGGCTTTTCTATCCTCAGTAATAGCAAGACATGAAGCAGTTATATCGGCTTTACCTGTTTCAATATCGCCTAATAATCCTGCAAAAGTATTAATTGTTAATTCTAATTCTTTACCTTGTTGTTTGGCAATTTCTTTCAATAACAAAACTTCAAATCCAGTTAAACGTTCATCTTCTAAAGTAAGATGGCTATCTGAAACCGAAGCATCCTCATCAGATTGCACACAAACAGGACCCATTCCTACAAAAATACCTCCTTTAAGAGCATTAGGATTGGAATGTTTCTTAGCAAAAACTTTAATATGCAACCACAATAACAAAAAAATACAAACAGCTACCAAAAAATAATTAAAATACTAAAATACCTTATTTTTAATTAAATATTGCTTTACTTTAGACAAAAAAGATTTTACCTTATTAAAAAAATTAATACAAATATCACTAATATCGCTAATCATAAGTCAAGTTAATTATCTCCTTTTATACGGTTTTATATGTTTTTTTATGTTTTGAAAATATCTTTATATTTTTAAATATACAATCATTTTAAATAACTATTAATAATTTTCTTTTTGCTATATTGCTATGTTGGTTTTCTTTTTTTATTTTGTTTTTGGGTTGGTATTTATTTATAGATAAAAAAAATAGCATAACAACAACAACAAATAAATGGTTTTGTTAAATAGTTTTTAAAATAAAACTAAAATAGGCAAAATGAAAAATTGGAAAAATAAACAAAAAAGTAAGTTAGGAAAAAATATAAAAAATAATTAAAAATCTAATAAATTAAAAATAAAACAGTTGTAAATATAAAAAAGATTGTGAAATGAAATAATAAATGAATAAATATTTAGCTTTCCCAAAATAAGTAAAAAAAATGCAAATAATGAAAATCAACATTAAAATAAAAAAATTAAATAAAATAAATTGATATTATAAATAAATGTTATAAAAATAGCCAATTGATAAATGGCTTTTGGGCTTTATTAAAATAGTATCATAATTATAAATAATTACTTACTAAACAAATGAATTTATATAATTATCTAATAATTAATTTATAAGACCGTATAATCGATAATTAATCATTGATAAAAAGATTTTGAATTTAATGTTTTTACGCAATTTATTGCTCCCTAAAGCTTTTTAATATCATATAAGCGATTGTTGTGGGGGTTTTGTTGTCATAATTATGATAAATGTATCAAAAAAGATAAATATTTTTGAAATTGTTTTTAAAATAAATGATTATTGTTATTTCTACAAATCATCAAAGTATTTATTACTAGATATTATACAATAATTTTTGTCTTTTTGCAAATATTAATTAATTATGCAGTTTTAAGGGATATAAAAAAATAAAAAATATAAAGTAAACAAAATAAAAAAACCCATCAATTAAGACGGGTTTATTAGGGTATTAAATTGTAAAAAAGTATATAAAAGATTTGTTTTTTGTAATGTAATTATTGATTATTATAACTAGGGGAAGTTGGTTGTGGAGTTGGAGTTTCTTCAGCTCTTTGAGTAAATTTTTTATCTTCTAATTTTATTTTGTATTCTTTTTTCTTATTTGATTGTGTTTCTTGAACTTCATCAATTGAAATTGTTGTTGTATAAAAATATTTGCTTTCTTGAGAAACAAAAGCATCTTTTCCTAAATTTTGTGTAGCAAGTTTTTCACTTAAATGTTTCCATTGTAAATTAGGAGTTTTGTTATCTTTATCATTTGGATCTTCTTTATATTTTTCAATAATTTCTTTAGCTGCATTATAACTAGCTTGAATAATTTCATTAATTTCTTTAGCTTGAGTATCATTATCCAAACTAAAATCCATACTTTCCGAACCTAATGACATTCCAAACTCTTTTACCATTTTAGTAGCAATAGTACGCACCTTTTTCAAATCATCACAACAACCAACACTAACACTAGTTTCAAATACTTCTTCAGCTGCGCGTCCTGCTAAAGCAGTAATCATTTGTTTTAATAAATCTTGTTTAGTTAAAAGTTGATCGGCTTGTTCACCTTCATTACTAGCAGAAAAAAAGATAGTATATCCTCCTGCTTGTCCTCTTGGTTTAGCAGTTACACGATGCACATCAAACCCTAGAGCATGAGCTACTATGGCATGTCCTAATTCATGATTAATAACTCTTTTTTTATCTGCTTTAGAGATACTTTGTTTTAATTCAGGACCCATTAAAATTAAATCCATAGCATCATAGATATGCAAAGGTGTAATTTTGTTTGGGGAATTAGTATCTTTGGAGGCTATCTTTTTAGCTTCTTTCACTAAAGAATTAATATCTGCAGGAGTAAATTTAGATCCGTGCAAAGTTTTTGCCACTTGTTTTAATTCATCATCTGAAGGATAATTTGTTTTTTCAATGTTTTCTCGTTTCATAAAAGCTATAAGTAAGGCTTGGGTTGTTTTTAAATCTGGAGTGCCTAAATAAATGTGCTTTCCTAAACGCCCTTCTCTAATTAAGGCATCATCTAAAAAATCTTTACGATTAGTTGCTCCAATAACAATAGCTTGCGGAGTTTTTTCATCTGAATCTACTCCATCAAGTTGAGTTAACAAAGCATTAAGAGTACCTGAATGTTCTTGAGCGCTTTTTTCTTTGCTTCTTTCAGCTCCAATAGCATCTATTTCATCAATAAAGATAAAATAATAACTCTGTCCACGTTGTTTGGCAGTTTCTTGAGCTACTTTAAATAATCCTCTTACACGAGCTGCTCCAACTCCTACATATTTTTCGACAAAATCAGAGCCAGTAGTAACAAAAAAAGGAGCTTTACCTTTAACAGAACCCACTAAACATTTAGCTAAATAAGTTTTTCCTGTTCCTGGAGGACCATACAATAAAACTCCTCTTGGTAAATCTTTATGAGGCAAAGGGTTCATTTCATTTGCATCATCATTTACTGCTGAAATATATTCTCTTAACTCGTCTTTGACTTCATCATATCCAGAAAAGCTATCAATATTAAGATTGCCTTTGGGTCTGTATTCTTTTTCTTGTGCCCACATAGTATCTTCTTGGGTGTCTTTTCCCATAGTCTTAGAAAAATTTTCAGATCCTTTAATTAAAGCAAACAGAAAGAAAATCACCATAATATTTACAATAATAGCACTTACATTAGTAGCAATTGCCAAATAATTTTTAGGTTTTTTGGGCGGAATTGGATAATTTGGCGGATTTTGCGGTTGATTATCTGGTTCAGGATATTCAAATCTTTGCGGTTCCCATTTCATAATATACCTTCCTTTATATTTTTATATATTAATTAGTTAGTTTAATTGGGTTTATTTTTTTAGTGCATTTTTTTAGTAAATTAATTTGAAATGATAAAAAATTCCAACATAAAATTTTAATGAAAATAAACAAATTGACAAATACCAAAAAATAAACATAATAAGAATCTTTATAAGCATTTATCCAACAATTTTTAATTATTTGAATCAATATTTGCAAAAAATCATTTTACTATAATTTTCTTAACACATTTATTTTAACAAAATTTATAGATATTATAACAATATCAGCAAAAAAAGCACTTTTTATGATTGCAATTTATTAATTTTATGATAAGCTAAAATTAGCAATAAATAAATTTGAAATATTAAGAGATTTTGGTCCTTTTTGATTGTTTATTGTTGTAATTTTAATTACTCCTTTTTTATTTTGTTATAAATTGATTATTTTGCTTTATAATTATTTTATTGACTAACTTATTACATTTAGTTTATCGACTATTTTTTTATATTTGATAATTGCTAATTAAACAACAATTTACAACTTAAACTTATAAATTATAAACTTTATTTCTCCAAAAAAGATAGGTATCAAACCATGAAAACATTAATTATTTTAAAAGATTTAACCAAAGTATTTGACAATCAATTAATTTTAAGAGGCATAAATTTAGAAATTAAACAAAATGAATTTGTCACTTTATTAGGTCCTTCAGGTTGTGGAAAAACTACTATTTTACGTATTTTAGGCGGTTTTGAAAACCCTAGTAGCGGAGAGGTTTTATTTCAAGAAAAAAGCATTTTAAATGTAGCTGCTCACAAAAGACCAATTAATACTGTTTTTCAAAAATACGCTTTATTCCCTCATTTAAATGTCTTTGAAAATGTAGCTTTTGGCTTACGTTTAAAAGATTTTAACTCCAAGATTAAAGCTAATTTAGTTCTTAATAAAACTCATTATCAAACTAACAAAGCCAATTTATCAAAAACTTTTCATCAAGAATTAACCAAAGATTTAACGCAAGAAAAAACTACCCAAATTACACATAACTTTAACAATCAAATTGAAACTTTAACCAAAGATTTTGAAGCAAAACAAACTGCTCTTAAATGCAAAAAAATAAACAAGAAAGAGCAAGAAGAACAAATCCAAAAAGAAGTATTAAAATACCTTAAAATTATGGGTTTACAAGGACTTGAAAAAAGAACCATTGAACAATTATCAGGGGGACAACAACAACGAGTAGCAATTGCAAGAGCTTTAATTAACAAACCCCAAGTTTTATTACTTGATGAGCCTTTATCTAATCTAGATTTAAAATTAAAACAAGAAATGCAATACGAACTTAAAGAAATCCAAAAAAACTCAGGAATTACTTTTTTATTTGTCACTCACGACCAAGAAGAAGCATTTACTATGAGTGATAAAGTAGTTGTCATGAATCATGGCGAAATTCAACAAATAGGAAGTCCTGAAGATATTTACAACGAACCTGCTAATCGTTTTGTAGCTCAATTTGTAGGAGAATCCAACTTAATTAAAGGAGTGATGAAAGATGATTTTTTAGTTCATTTTGACAATCAAACTTTTAATTGTGTAGATAAGGGTTTTCGCAAAGAAGAAAATGTAGATATTGTTATTCGTCCCGAAGACATTGATATTGTCTCCCAAGGAAAAGGCTTAATTACAGGTATAGTACAATCAATTATTTTCAAAGGCGTCCACTGGGAAATTGATGTTAAAACTGCCCAAAGAACCTACACTATTCATACTACTGACCATGTTGAATTAAACAAACAAGTAGATATTACTTTTAATCCTGAAGATATTCATGTAATGGAGATTTGGTAATGAAAAAAACCTATACTTGCAAGGACAATCAAAAACTATACAGACTA
>NZ_BBIY01000021.1:0-14113 GCF_000744065.1 'Chrysanthemum coronarium' phytoplasma | reverse complement strand
GGAGAAAAAATATGAATAAAAAAGAATTAATTAAATCAATAGCTGAGGTAAATAAAACCTCAATAACCCAAACCGAAGAGTTTTACAACTCATTTGAAAATGCTCTAATTAAAGCAATCACATCAAATGAAGAAGTGGTTTTATCCTCTAAAATTGGCAAATTCATCTTAAAAACTAGAAAAGCCCACACAACCCCCGAAACTAAATTCATCATCAATAAACAAACAGGCAAAAAAACAGGAAAAAGAACTGGTAAAAACTTAAAAATACCCACAAAAACGGTTGTTAGTTTTAAAATGTCAAAACCAATCAAAGATGAAGTCAAAAAACTTCAATTAAAATAAAAGGAGAAATAATATGAGTGATGCAATGACCGAAGCATACCGAGGAACTTACTTTAAAGACCGTTTAACTACCAAAACCTCCAAAGGTAAATGGCTAAATTTACATCATTCCAACAAAACTTTTAAAAATAAAAAGAAATTATCTAAAAACAAATGAATAAATTTTATAAAAATTATTAAGAAAGTAGGAAATAATGTTGATTTTTTCAATATTTACAATAATTAGCAATTTTATATTAAATTACACTAAAGGATTTACCACTACTGAAATCATGGAAAGAAGATTGGATGGAATCCAAACAACTCTATTTACAATATTAATCATTACTGGTTTTAAACCTATTTTTAAATTAATTAAAAATACAATTGTTTTCATTAAAGAAACTATTCTAAACATATTTTTTCCTAATAAAAAACTTCAAACTTTAGAAATAAAAAACACTAAACAAGAACACCAAGAACAATTATTACTTCAAAAACTAGAACAAATTAAAACTGTGCAAGAAAAATTATTATCCCAAATAGAACAACAAAAACATAAAGTAGCTATTTGGCAATCTAAAAAAGAAAGAAAAAGATTGTTAAAATCTCAAAAAACACACACACCAATCGGAAAGGAAAATCAAAATGACTGATTCAAATTTCACTATTGGTTTTGTATCTGGGGCATTGTTTGTTACTGGTTTATGCTTTGTATTTAAATATCTCTTTTTCAGTTTCCTTCAATTATTAAATCCTAACGATACTTACCCAATTAAAAGAAAAACAAAAGAAAATGAAGCGCCAAAATCAAATAATCAAAAAAATATAAAAGATTTAAAGAAGGATATCGATAAAAAAGTCCCAATCAAGCAAGAATATAAAGAAAATACCCCATTAGAAACCTTAATAAATCAAGAAAATAATTAAAAAAAGAAAGGAAAATTAACTCAAATGAAAATTAAAATAACCCCAAAAAAAATTATTAATAAAAAAACTATCCGAACTAAAAGATATTTTTTCAATCTCTTTTTACTTTTAACAATGATAATTGCAATTACAGGAGGAATTGGTTATTATTTTTTCAATCATTCCAAACAACCTGTTTATGAAATTATTGTCAACAAAAACACTATATTTCAAACCAATAATAATGATTGTTTTGATGATTATAATGACAAAATCAAACAATTAAATGAAGAAATAACTATTAAAAATGAAGAATTAAAAGAGCCTAGTTTGTCTCCACAAGAAAAACAAGTAATAGAACAAATCGTCAAATTAAAAACCCAACAAAAAAAGAATTACAAATTGATTTATTCTTAAAAAAATTCTTAAAAAAATCTGAAGAAGAAATTTTAGAAATTGATAATAAAATCAAAACAACAAATCAATTAGAAGAAAAACATTTACTTACAGAAACAAAATTACTTAAAGAAAAAGAAATTATTAAATATCAAAATTTATTAAAAGATAAAGAATTAAATATTGTTAATATTACACAATTAGACCAAAAATTAGTTCAACCTGATTTAATTAGTACAACTAAAACTGCTTTAGAAAACCAAAAAGCCCAAACCCAAAACAATATAAAAAACATTAATGAACAAATAACTAAAAAAGTAAATCTCATTAATTTAAAAACAAAAAAGAATGTCATTGAACAAGAATTACAAGACCCTCAAATTTCTTCTGAATTAAAACAATATTTAATTAAATATAAAGAAAATACCGAAAAACAAATAACTAATTTAGAAAACCAATAAAATAAATGATTACATTAACACTTATTGAAAAAATATTTATTTGTTTTCTTTGTGCTTTTATCGGATTTGGATTTGCAAATATTATTTATAAACCTCCAAAATATGACTTTATCCAACCTGTTAATTCAACAGACAAAAACAATGTTTTTTGTCTGTTGAACAATCTTTAAATAAAAATAAAGAATTAAAAAATGTTAATTCTTCTTTTAAACCCTCATCTAAAGAAATAGATAATTATTTTTATGATAAAATAATCCCCATAAAAGAAAAAGAAATAGATAATATGAAATGTTATAATGTTCATTTAGGGGAAAACAGCAATATCAAAGACGCCTTAGGATGGCTTCATTATCATTTTCCTAATAAAAATTTTAAAAGTAATTTTAGTTATGCTCTTTACAATAATAATTCTTTAAATAATGAAATTGAATTTCAATACCGCATTAAAGAACCTCCTCCTAAAGATTTTTTATTAGCTTATTTTGATGGCGGAACTAGAGATGGAAAAAATAATCTTTATAATTTAGATACTTTAACTCAAATGGGTAACGGCGCTTCTTCTTTGTATTTTTTTTGGAGTAATAACAGACCTTATATACCAGAATCAACTACTTTTACTCCTGAAAATTATCATTTAGAAATAATATATGATAAAGGAACTAATTATGGTGGTCCTAGTTATTTAGCAATAGATAAAATCATTATTAAAGATATTCAAAAAGATAAAATTGTAGCTGTTTACCCGATTAATCAAAAAATTGAAGAACCCTTTTATATTCATAATTATGATTTTGTGTTAAAATTTCCTTTTTATAATTATATTCAAGAAGGAATGTTGTGGTCGAATAGTCATATTAAATCTTTGAAAAAAATTGATTTATATGAAAAACGTTCTGGACAAAATCGTACTTTATATTATGATGTCTGAATAAAAAAAGATAAAAGAAAGGAACTAATATGAAATTAAAACAAATTTATTTAAATTTGTTAGTTGTATTTGGTTTGGCCATTTTAGGTTTATGGATTTATGGATTTTTTCTAAAAAAATATAACAATAATAATTTATTTCAAAATAACCATCCACCAACCGAACAAAACCAATCTTTTGAAGAAATATCAAAATATCTCGAAGAATTAAAAAAAACTAACGAAGCTCAAATTAATGAAAATAACCAAAGAAATCAACAAATAGAACAATTAACCCAACAAATTAAATTAAATTTAGATTTAATAAGTGATTTTAATGTTGAACTTAAAAACTTAATAACCACCAAAGAAGATAAAGAAAACAACCTCCAAAATAAAGACTTAAAAGAAGAAGAAACGCCCCAATTACAACAAGAAATTATTTCTTTAAACGAAAAAATACAAGAAATTAATGACAAAAAAGAACCAATTCATAAACAAACTTTGGAATTAATAGAACAAAAAAAACAATTATTAACTACAAAATCAAAATCCCAAGAACAAATTAAAACAACCACTTCTCAAATTAATAAAACTAGTAATAATTTATTTATTATTAAAAAAATTCAGACTTTACAAAAAGCGATGTCTTTGAATTACGCCAATAAGAATATCATTAAAGACTTAATGATTCAAAACAAAGATAATACTGACGAATTTCAAAAATTAAAAAGTTATGATTTGTTCTTAGATGGTCAATTAATCCATTTTGACAAACAAATTAAACAATTGCAAGATTATATTCAAGCTATAAAAAACAATATTTCTTATCAACCCCCAAAACAGAAAGTTATGTTTTCTGATGTTTACGGAATGGAAAGAGAAAAAGAAGAGTTAGAAGATTTGATTGAATATTTTCAAGATGATGATCTTGATTTGGTTAATTTTGATAAAGTAACTCCTAGAGGATATTTACTTTATGGCCCACCAGGAACAGGAAAAACACATTTAATGAAAGCGCTTTGTGGCGAAGCTAATGTTCACTTTATTAATTTAATTCCTTCCAAATTCCGACAAAAATACGTTGGTGAAGGTGAAAAAGCAGTTGAAAAAGTTTGGCAAGAAGCAGAATTATATGATAAAGCTATTATCTTTATTGACGAAATCGAAGGATTAGAAAATCGTGATGATTCCAATATTTCTTCAGGAGGAGTCAATGTTATCAATACTTTATTAGATAAATTAGATGGTTTTGAAATTAGCGATAAAAAAATTGTCTTAATTGGAGCTACCAATTATTTAGACAAAATCGATAAAGCATTAAGAAGTAGATTTAGCAAAGAAATTAAAATTGATTTATTAAAAGATGATGAAATTGAAGGTTTTTTACAATTTTTGGTAGCTGATTATAAAATTAGTTATCACGCTTATATTCATTTAAAAGAAATTGCTAACAAATGTAAAGGTAAAAACTATTCTACCAGAGATTTAAAAGACAAAATAATTAATCTTTCTCTTCTTAAATCTAAAAAATATAAACGTAAAAACCCTCAAACCCACGAAGTTATGTTGCCTTCAGACCTAGATGAAGCTATTAATACTTTCCAAAACGTTAAAATTTCTGACACTGAAAAAAAAACTAGAAGAAAAGAGTGCGAAGACCAATATGTAGAATGGAAGCAAGGATTATTAAAATACTTAACTCCCTCTAAAGACAATACTCAAGTAAACAGAAAGTACATCTTCTACGGGCTCGCTGGCTTAGGAAACGGACAATACCCCGAATACGAACCAACGGACCTCGCCACATTCTGCAAAAACCCATTCAATGAATGGCATATCTTAAGTTTCGAATATGACCCAGGAGAAGATTTCACTTATTTCCACACAAACCTCAAATACAAAGATTCACAATTTAATGACCAAATGATAGTATCTCCATCAAATCACTACATAGAACTCAACTACAAAGGCCCCAAATATCTCCTAGAAGAAGATAAAGACTTTTTCATGGATGAAGTTAATTGTCCTACAAACAAAAAAGATGAAGATAATCATGTTATATGTAAAACCTACTACCTCCACTTCAACCCAGTCAAACAATACCTCACCCTTTATACTAAGAAATTTAACACTAAAGAAAATATAAATAAATAAAAATTAGAAAGCGAGTAAAATCATATGGCTAAAAAAATAATTATCACCAAAAAATCCCACCTAAAAACGACAAATAAACCCAATGTAAAAAAAACCAAAACAAAAACTTTTATTAAACAACCCCCAACTCAAAAAACAACCAAAATACCTATAAAAAAATTAAAAATAAATCAACCTCAAAGAAAAACAATTACAAAATCACCTATAATCAAAAAACCTTCAAAACAAATTACCAAAAACAATCCAAAACTCACAAAAATAATTGTTGAAACCCAACAAAAGCAAGATAATTGGTTTGTAAAAATAATCAAAAAAATAACAAAACCAATCCTTATTTTATTACTAATCACACTAATTGGGGGGGCAATATGGTTAATAATTTCTAAATTCTTCCCCGAATTAGCAGCCAAAATTGGACCAATGGCTAAAACTTTTTGGGATAAAATCAAAGATTTGGCTTATTATATAAATGAACGCGGTAAGAATTTTTTAGAATGGCTAGGATTCCCTTTAAAACTAATTCCTTACATATTTAATAGTATTATTATTGCAACTGGCCTCATTTTTGGCTTATCTTGTCTTGGAATTCCAGTTATAGGACCTTACGTAGGTGGAACAATACTAATTGCAACAGCTATTTATGCAGGAATAATTTGGTATTTTAACGAACCAACCCCCAAAGGTGAAACACCACCCCCAAATTTAGTAGAAGTTTATGATTTAGATGCTATCAAAGCAGCAGAAGAGACAAAACTAAAAAAAGAGCTAACAGAATATGCAACAAAACTTTCTCAAGAAGGAAAAACACCAAAAGAAATTGAACAAAAAATTAACGAAAGAATAGAAAAAACCAAAGAATTAAAAAAAAACAACTGAATTAAGGGATTCTAAACAAACCCCTCAACAACCAATCCAAAAACAAAAAGAAAAAACTACAAAAAGTTTATTCAATCCTGAACTTCAAAAACAAATAGAAGAAATAATTCAACAAGAAAGAGAAAAACAAAAGATTTTAGAAACCGAAAAGGGATATTTAAACATTAACCTTCAAGCTCAACAACTAGAAAAATTATCCCTTGAAGGAAAAATAATTGAATTACAATCCCAACTTAAATCTAAAGAAACAACACTCCAACAAACTAAAGATTTATCTGATGAAGAAAAAAATAAATTACAATCAGAAATCGAAGTAATAAAAAATAATATTACAAACCAGAATGAATTAATAGTAAAAAAAGACAACGAGTTGATTTTATCAAAAGAAAAAATAACAACTTTAGAAAAGCAATTGGCTTCAAATATTAAAGATGTAAATCAATTAAAAATTGAAATTGAACAAAAACAAACAGAATTAGAAAACAAAGAACAAAAATTAATAGACCAAAAAAACTTATCAACAAACGAAATCAAACAATTAAATGTTGAAATTAATAATTTAAGAAGCAACATTGAAAAAAGTCAAATCAATTATCAAGCTCAATTATTACTTAAAGAAGAAGAAATAAAACAATTAAAACAAAATGAAGATAAACTAAAACAACAATTAACCCAAAAACAAGAAGAAACCACAAACTTAAGAGAACAACATGTAAAAACTTTGGAAGAAATCCAAAAACAAATTACAAATTACAAAAAAACCGTTTCTGAACTTGAAAATGAAACCCAAAAACTAAAAGAACAAATTATAAAAAATAATGAAAATGCAAAAGAATTGCGAGAGAAATTAAAAACTAAACAAGGACAAATAAATACTATTAATCAAGAAATAGGCAATCTTTCTGGAAAAGAAACCTCTTTACGTCAGGAATTAAGTAATTTAACTTTACCTTATGATGAATGGGCAAAAACAGGAATTAAAGCTAATGAATCAAGGGTAGTAAGAGTAGGCGATTACAAATCAAAAGCCATTTTAAACAATAGGCGTTACTATTCTCCTGTCCCTTTCAAAGTTACCATTACCCCAGAATTATCAGTCAACAACATGGAGGAAGCAAAACAGAATGACCGCCTCACAAAACAAAACACACATATAATATCCAGCGATCCCGTATTCATTAATGGGGTCCAATTTTATTATGCCCAACCTCGATTTTTCAGCGATTGCATATTTTTTGAAGATCCATCGGCAAAAGTTAAAATTTTTAATGTTTTATCAAATCAATTAAGTTGGAAAATTGAATTTGATCATAATGTAAGTACTACTCCCCCACCAAAAGAGCTTAATAATTATCAGGCCAAATTGCAACAAAAAACAGCCGATTTGAATGCAATTACGGGAAAATTAGGTAATAAAAAACAAGAATACGAACAAGAACAAAAAGAATATAATAATTTAATTAACAACCAACAACCCGATGATACTTTACAACAGGAATTAAATAAAAAAGAATCTCGTATTAACAGTTTAAAAGATGAAATGAAACAACTAGAAATCAACGAACAAAGATTCAGAAGTGAAATTGACACTTTAAAAACTGAAAATAAAAATTTAAAAGAAAAATATACTAATGATTTAAACGAAATCAAACAAGAACTTGATGCAACTAAAACCGAAAACAAACAACTAGAAAAAGAAATGCAAGAGATACAAGATGAATTAGTTAAAAACGGTAACGTTGATGATGCATTAATTAAACAACTAAATGAAAAACAATCTAAAATCAAAGAGCTAACTAGTAAAATTAATAACTTAGAAACTAATGAGGCACAATTACAAACAATCATCAAACAAAAAGATGAAGAAATAAATCAACTACAACAAACTATTCAACAACAATCGCAAGAAATACAAAGATTAACAATTCAATTAGAACAACAAATAAATCTTTTCGCCGAACAAGGTAAAAAGATTTTACAATTAGAAGGAACAATTAAAGGGTTAGAATCAGCCAATAGTGGATTAAGTGAAAACAACAAAGAATTACAACATCAAATTGATAAATTAAACAATGAATTAGCATTAGCAAAAGAAGCCCACACAACAATGAAAGAACAATTAGACAAACAAATCGTTGATTTAGCAGCCAAACACCAACAATTAATAACCAATGAAACTCAATTAAAAACCCAAAACAAAGAATGGAAAACTAAATCAGACATTACAAAAACAACTACCATGATAGGCGCCTTAGGTGGACCCGCAGGCATGGTTGTAGGTGCAGCTACTGGTTTGGTTGTTAACGAAGTAATAGATGCATGGAAAGCTCTAAAACGTTGGTGGTAACAATAATGCATATTTTTGCATTATTGTTCTGTTTATGTTAAAATGATAATGAGTTAAATTAAAAAAAGGAAGTATTTTTAATATGGAATTATTTTATAAATTAATCATTATAGGATTTTTATTTCTTCTTTTTATTGTTACAATCCCTTTGTGTATTTATTTTTATCAAAATCACCAAAACAAAAAGAGAATTACAAAAATCAATTTAAAATCAACAATATTTTTTTATTATATTAAATTATTTTTGAGTACGTTGGTAATTGGAATAATTGCTTTTATTTGGTATATGAAAGTCAAAACAAACAACCAAAGTGATCAACATACAATTAACCCCCCCCAAATAGAAACACATGATGAATGGTTTGAAAGTAAAAAAAACAAAGAGAAAGTGAAAGTTATCACGATTCATATAGAATTGATTATAGCGAAAAAAACAAAGAAGTAATACAAACACTAAAAGCAAGTGAAATAACTCATCTTGAAATGGTTGGCTCCGATGGTTCTAAAACTAAAATCGAAGGAACACCGATGATTAAAAGAAAGTACATCTTCTACGGACTCGCTGGCTTAGGAAACGGACAATACCCCGAATACGAACCAACGGACCTCGCCACATTCTGCAAAAACCCATTCAATGAATGGCATATCTTAAGTTTCGAATATGACCCAGGAGAAGATTTCACTTATTTCCACACAAACCTCAAATACAAAGATTCACAATTTAATGACCAAATGATAGTATCTCCATCAAATCACTACATAGAACTCAACTACAAAGGCCCCAAATATCTCCTAGAAGAAGATAAAGACTTTTTCATGGATGAAGTTAATTGTCCTACAAACAAAAAAGATGAAGATAATCATGTTATATGTAAAACCTACTACCTCCACTTCAACCCAGTCAAACAATACCTCACCCTTTATACTAAGAAATTTAATATTAAATCACCAGAAGAAAAAACTAAATCAAGATCAAGAAGCATTTAAAAACACAATTAATAAAAACCCTAATGCCCATTAAACACATTATTTTGCCCCTTAAAGACGTTTAAAATAATTATTTTAAATATATCAAACTATATTTTTAAAACGATTTAAAGGCCAATATTTTGATTTAAAAAAATCAGTAAAATAAAATACAACTAAGACCTTCAATTTGGAGGTCTTTTTTTATATCCAATTTTCTTGAAAGGAAAAAAATATGAAATTATTAATAAAAATATTATCTTTGTTTTTTTAAATCTTTGTCATTTTGTATTATTTTTTATATTTTGTCATCACATATTTCTTCTTTATTTTTGCACTTATTTTGTACATTTTATTTCTCTCATTATATAGATAAAATAATTGATTTTATTTTTTACAGGTGTTTGCTTAATATTGATTTTTAGTATAGCAACAATTTAAGAAAATTAAACAAAATAAATCTTAACCAAGACTCTCATCACGAGAGTCTTTTTTTTATGCCCAAATTAAGATTAAAAGGAGAAAACAATGAAAACAATCAAAAAAGAATTTATTGACAATTACGGATATAAAGTTATTCAAGAATACGATAAAGATACTGGTACATCTATTAAAGACATTTTTTATCAACTTGATGGTAAAACTATTCATTACATAGATGAATACGACAAAGCTACTAGCAATATTATTAAAAAAACTGTGTATCAACTTGATGGAAAAACTATTGACTATGCATATGAATACGATAAAAAGTATCGTAACATGTTTAAATATATTGAATATCAACCTGATGGAATAACTTTTAAAGAAATAAGCGAATACGATTATGATGAAGAACCAATCACAACAACATATTACAATCTCGATGGAACAATTAGTGATATCATTAACTTTTAAAAATCCAACAAAAATCAAAAAAAGGAGCATAAAATGAAATTAATCGTTTTCGAAGGACTCGACGGTAGCGGAAAAACAAGTCTAATAAAAAGTGTTAAACAAGAATTAACAAAACAAGGTAACGAAGTAATTGTTATTCGAGGTTTAGGTAGTTCTACAATCGGGAATTCTATACGTGAAACGTTTTTAACCCACAATACTTTGCATAATTTAACTAGATATTTTTTAAGTTTTGCCAACATGATTCAAACCCAAGAAGAACTCATCAAACCCAACTTACAAACAAACAAAATCATTTTAGTAGATAGATGGTTAGGCTCTAATTTCGCCTATCGCATATATCCTTCAAAAATTGACAAAAATTACCAAATTTTTAACAAATTAAGAAAAAAATTCATCAAACCTGATATCACTATTTATCTAAAAATTAATCCTCAATTAGGTTTGGAACGAAAACTAAACCAAAGAAATCACCAATTAGATGTGATTGAAACTAGTTCCTTAACTTATTTTCAACAAGTAGAAAAGGGATATTATGAATTTTTGAAAAAACAAAACCTAGGAATTAAAATCATCTTAAATAATATGAATGATAAAGATGCTAATTTTAATCAACAATACATTATCAAAAAAATAGGTGAAATAAAAAATGGCAATAATAATTAAGAAAAAATGTCAAAACGGCAATTTATATATCTATTATAGCAACGGCAAAATCAAAACTATTAAAAAAGATGGAACTATTCAATGGCGTACCAAAAAAATTAAATTTAAAAACCCAAAAAGACTCTAATTAAAGAGTCTTTTTTTATTTAGAAAGGAATTTACTTAAATGAACCAATTGACTAATTTACATTTTAAAAATATCAACATTTTGAATCAAAAATCTTTGTGTGTTAACATTACTAAACAAATAATCCAACCATCTTTATTCAACAAACCATTTAACGAATATATGATAAAAACCCATAACCTTTTAAACGAATATCTTAATAATAAACAACACAATTCTCAAAGTCAAAAAGTAATCCGTGGTAAAATCAATGAATATTTCATTTTATTATATTTTCAAAATAAAGGAATCATCAATTTATACCCCCAGGCTTATTTATTCTTCATTACAGACATAAAATTTGATTTAGTTTTATTCACAGAAACCAAACGAATAATGGCGTTTAATTTCAAAACATGTCTTCGTGATCGCTATAAACAAGCCATGGTAGAAGGGCAACAATTAAAAAAACTCGATACTCGTTTTGAATTTTATTTATTAACCAACAACGAACCAGAAACTCAAAGACTAAACAATAAAATCAATCAAGGAAAAGTACAAGGTATTAATCAAGTAATTAACTTATTTTCCAATTCAGCCAACAATTTCTTACAAAACTTAATTAACACCAAATTCATCCCTTTTTCTAACATCAACATGATTAAAAAAGAAAAAAAGGAGTTAATATAAAATGTTAACAAACGAACAAAAAGCGTTAAAACAATTAATAAATTATATCGAACAAGGCAAATGGGAAAAGTTAAACCTTTATTGCCAAATCATCAACCCCAAAACCCTACTTGACCCCAACAACACAAAAATATTTACAGCTTTAAAATATTTATTTTTAGAAAAACAAACATCTCATCCGTGGGACAAACTCACTACAAAAACAATTATTATCAAAGATTTATTAACATATTTACAAACTAATTTCCCCCAAGATAATTTTACTTTAGATTATTTAAATTATTTAAACGATGATTTTAATAACCAAAATAATACTCATTTTTTAGACAATCTAAAACATACCTATACTCAAGAAAAACTATTTCAACAATTAATAAAAATCATTAGCCCCACATACGAAAACCAAGACCCCTACCACAAAAATTTATATTACCAAGAAATATTTGATAAATTAAGAAATTTTATCTCTTCAATCCCCCACAAAAACGATAAAACACACTTTACTTTAAACCAAATGGCCTCTTTACATCCTGAATTTTTTGATACCGATCAACAATCAAGACAAAAAATCCAAGAAGAATATTACCGTCTATCAGAAACTTTCCGAGGTTTAAATCAAGCCACAAAAGGCTTTAAAAAGGGTCAAATCATCACCATTGGTGGCTATACTGGATTAGGTAAAACAACTTTTGTCTATAATCTTCTTTTAAATATAGCAAAAACCAAACACAAAGAAATATCTCATTATCCTCATATTTTGGTATTTTCTTATGAAATGACCTTAGAAGAAAATTTAAATCGTTTATTAGCCCACCAAACTCAAATTCCTCTAGATGTTATTTTAGATAAAAATTTTGAAGATACCAATATCACACCACTCAAATACACGGAAAGGATGAAAATAGCAAAACATTTTTTCGCCAACATAAATTTATCATTTAGTTATGATAAAAGCAAAAATATTGATTATGTAATCGATTTAGTTTATAGTCTTCATTTAGAAAAACAAGTAGAAATCATCGTTATCGACCACCTTCAAATAACCAAAACCACAAATCACTTAGAAAATGATCGCTTAGCCATTGACGAAATTATGACGAAACTCAAACAATTAGCCATGGAATTAAATATCGTTATTATCATTCTCTCACAATTTTCCAGAGATACATACAGTAATTTTCAAGGGAAATCCCCTGAAATCACCGCTTTAAAAGGATCAGGTGGCATTGAAACTAACTCTGATATTGTTTTAATCATGTCAGAATTCCAATCCAAAATATCCAAAGACAAAGAAAAACCCATAAATATATATAATTCAACCTTAGAAGAACTATATTCAGACTATAATGACAATGAAAATCAAAAAATAATCGAAGTATGTATCAAAAAGAATCGAAGCGGTACGAAAAAAAACTTAGTTTATCACTTTGAAATGACCACGCAAACCTTCCAAGAAATCGGTTATGTTTTACCTTATTCATTAGAAAGTTATTAAGGAGTTTATCAATGAATTATCAAGATAAAATCAAACACATCCAAACTCATTTCCCCATGTCGGTGTTATTAAAAAAATTAAATATAATACCACCAAACTTCAACCCCAAATATCGTTTCCCTTGTCCCCTTCATCAAGGAAAAAATCCTACTTGTTGCCATTTAACTTCAGATAATAAAATTCATTGTTGGAAATGTTGTAAAGATTACGATATTATTGATGTTTATATGGAAATAAGAGGAATTAAAACCTTCAATAACGCTCTTGAAAAAATCAATAACTTTATGAAAACTCAAGAATTTAAAAACTTAATCCAACAACAAACTTCCACCCCTAATATTTCTTGCAAACCTTTTAAATATCAATTCCACCACAATAAAATCAACAACCCAATTGATGAAAAAGAAATTAACGTTACAAAAACACAATTATTTAAAGAAATATCACCTTTATTTAACCAAATTAGAGATTATTATCATTATTTATTAACCACTAACCGAAATAATGAATCTCACCTAGGATTAGAATATTTAACTCAAAAAAGAAAATTAACTCTAGAAACCATCAAAGAATTTCAACTAGGTTATGCCCCATTATCTGATAAACCTTTATCTTTTCGTTTAGTAAATTATTTTAAAAAGCAAAATATCGATACAACAAAATTAATCGAATATGGTTTTATCAAAGATAAAACCAATCAACAAAATAAAACATATTATCACGATACTTTTCATGGTTCCATCATTATCCCCATTGAAAACGGATATAATAAAACATTTCATTTTTATCAAAATAACTTTCGCGAAGTTTCTTACTTTCAACCTAAATATCAAGCTTTAACTAATTTTAGTCAAACACCTACTTTTCATTTCAGTTATCGTTTTTTTGAAGCGTTACCTTTTATCAAACAAACCAAAA
>NZ_BBIY01000022.1:0-15061 GCF_000744065.1 'Chrysanthemum coronarium' phytoplasma | reverse complement strand
TTGATGATTTATTGACATCTATCGAAAAACATCATTTTTTTAAAATGGAAAAGCGCCCTCTTTTACAAGATAAAGAAGGCAAAATATTTAACAATTATATAAAAGAATTAGAAATCCGCGACAAAATAGAACAAAAACAACAAAAAATAAATGAGTTAAATGATAAATTACTTCCAATAGATAACACTGAAAAAAACAAATTACAAAAAAAGAAAGACAAGCTCAAAAAAGAAAGAAGACAATTACAAAAACAATTAAGTGAATTAGTAAATGATATATTTTGTTAAAAAACAAATCATCCAAAAAACCAAAATCAAAACAAGTTCATAGCCAAATTTTAATTAAAAAAAGAAAAAAGGGAGTTAATAAATGGAATTCGATAACATAATCAAAACTTTAAATGAGCAAGCTGGAAGCGAACAAAAACTAACATCTCAATTAATTATGTCTTTTTTGCAAAATCAAAACATAAAAATACCATATCAACAAATAGCACAAAGCCTAAAAGAACAAGGGATTCAAATTATTTCTTGCGAAACACAAGCAGCTCCATCTCTAAATGAAAACCCCAATCAAAATGATACGCAACCCCAAACAAACACCACCAATGATGATTTTACTGACCTTGATTCCGAATTAACAAATGCAAACTTAGAAAACACAGATGACAACAAAGATGAAGACAACACACAAGACTCAGAAGAAGACATCCAAGATTTTGACATTTCTGAAGAGGACTTAATATCAGATGAAAAACTCATAGAATTAGAAGAAGACGAAGATGAAAAAATTTCTAAAATCCATTCTGATATTAAAATGGATGACTCAGTTCGTATGTATTTAAAAGAAATTGGTCAAATTCCTTTGCTTTCGCTAGCAGAAGAACAAAAAAAATCCATTTTAGTTTTTTTAGGAAAACAAGCCAAACAAAAGCTTGCCAAGCACAAAACCAAAGAAATTGAATTATCCGAAGAACAACTCCAAGAAGCACATGACCAAATCGAACAAGCAAGGCGCGCCAAAGATATTTTGGTAGAATCCAATTATAGATTAGTAGTTTCCATTGCCAAACGATATATTGGAAGAGGCATTTTGTTTCTTGATTTAATCCAAGAAGGCAACATGGGCTTAATGCGTGCAGTAGATAAATTCGATTATCAAAAAGGATTTAAATTTTCTACCTATGCCACTTGGTGGATTAGACAAGCCATCACAAGAGCGATTGCCGATCAAGCAAGAACTATCCGAATTCCTGTCCACATCGTAGAAACTATTAATAAAATGGCACTTTGCACTCGCAAATTAACTCAAAAACTTAAGAAAAAACCTACAGTTGAAGAGTTAGCCGACAAAATGAATATTTCTGCTGAAAAAATTCGCAGCATCCAATATATTGAAAAAAAACCCATCTCTTTGGAAGCTCCCGCAAGAGAAAACGAAGAAGACGAAACTTCTTTGGGGGATTTTATCTCAGATCCCAACATTTTATCCCCCCACGAATACATGATGAAAGAAGTAACTCAAAAGCTTTTAGATGAAGTCCTAGAAAATACCTTAACTGACCGCGAGGAAAAAGTATTAAAAATGCGCTATGGTCTTTTAGATGGCAAAACCCACACTTTAGAAGAAGTAGGCACTTTATTTGGAGTTACTAGAGAAAGAATCCGCCAAATTGAATCCAAAGCTCTAAGACGACTCAGAACTCCAGCTAAACAAAGCAAATTAAAAAGTTTGTACCACAACCACAAATAAAATGAAACGAATCCCTTTTATTGCGTCTCTTACTAAAAATTATGACACCGTTGTAGACATCGGAACAGATCATGGTTTAGTCCTCAAAAAGGCTTTTCAACAAGGCTATATCAAACAAGCAATTGCAGCAGATATAAAATTAAAACCTTTATTTCAAGCCCAAAAAAACCTTGCTTGCTATCCAGTTACTTTTTGTTTAAGTGACGGATTCCAAAACATTTGCCAAGATTTTGATCTTGCCCTAATTTGTGGTATGGGAACTTATGCTATTACTAAAATACTTGAAAAAAGTCCTGATAAAAGCAAACATTTTATATTAGGATCACAAAGCAATCAAGATTATCTTCAAGAATGGCTATTAAAAAACGATTTTCAAATTTTAGAAGAATATCATTTATTTGACAAATTTTTTTATCATTTCTTAAAAGTAACTCGCAAAAGCTAATTTTTGCTTCCAATTAAATATCTATGATTAAACCAAACTATTTTAATAGTTTGGTTTTTTTATTATAAGTTAATAATTGTGCCATTTTATAAACAAAAAAGACCAACGATTAAGCTGGTTTTAAATGTTATATTAAAATATTAAGTTGTCTAAATAAATGAAACAGTTAGAAAAGACCCATAAAAACCCATATAAATATTTTGTAAAGGTTTTATCATCAAAAAAAGCAAGACAGCAATATATTTATTTTATGTTTCCTTAACAATATATTTTTTATTTATTCAAATGCGCTAAAATAGCTTTTTGAACTTTTTCATAATCTTGAGGAAACATCAAAGAAGCATTATTTTTAAAAACCAAATTAATTTCTTTTTCATCAAAACGAGGAATCAAATGCACATGATAATGAAAAACAGTCTGCCCTGCTACTTTGCCATTATTATTTAATAAATTGATTCCCTGAGCTTGAAAAACATCCATTAATGCTTTGCTTATTTGATGTACTACTTTAAACAAATGGGCAAAAACATCTTCAGGCATCATCAAAATATCACGATATTCTTGTTTAGGCACCACCAAAGTGTGTCCTTTGGTCGCTTGGGCAATATCTAAAAAAGCAACTACTAAATTATCCTCATAAAGTAGATAACCAGGAACTTGTTTTTTGATAATTTTAGTAAAAATAGTTGACATAAAAACTCCTTTAAATGTGTTTTTGGATAAATAAACTTGCAATTAAGCACCAATATTATAAATTTATTCCATTTTGCGCACAATATTTTTAAAATTACACTTAGCAATTTGAGGCAAAATCTCTAATCCGTGTTGTTTTACTATCAAATCAATTTGCAAATCTACCAATTTGCCTGCTCCTAATTGCAATTTGGAATTAATTTGCTTAGAAAGTTTTGCTATTTGTGTTAAAAAAAGATATCTAGCAATAACAGAAGCCACAGCAACACTAAAATAAGAACTATCAGCCTTAGTTTCAAAAATAATCTTTGTATAAATCTCATTTTGGGCTTTTTGGTCTTGCAAATAATTAAAATAATTTTTAGGAAAACAAAACTGATCCAAAATGACAGGAACATTTGGAGAAGCTTTTAAAACGGTTTGCTTAATTGCTTCGTTATGCATTAAAGCCTTAATTTTATTGAGATTACATTGTTTGATTGTTTGATTGTATTCTAAAGGCATCATTATTTTAACAGAATAAATAACTTCTTTCATAATTAAAGGAGCTAGCTGCATTATTTTTTCATCTGAGATTTTTTTGGATTCGGCAATAGTTCCTAATTTTTGCAAAAAAACAATATTTTTAGCAGTCAAGTAAACACAACAAACAATAACAGGACCAAAAACATCTCCTGTACCTACTTCATCAGAACCAATGGATGGAAGATAATAAGTTTTTTTGTTATAAAGTGGCAAAAATGAATTTGTCCCCGCATTGCTTTTAGTTTTTAACGTTGGGACTTGTTTGACTAATGAATGGCTAACTTCTTTTATTTCGCTATTATCGCTAACTGTTTTCATTTGCAATATTTTTTTAATAAAAGCAACGATAGATAAGGTATTTTTTCCTTGCACTAACAAAGTTCCGTTATTATAAACTATTATTTTAGCCAAAGATTCATCTATAACAAAAGCAACCGTTTTATTAGGTGATAATTTTAATTGTTTGTAGTAGAATTTTTTAATTGTTGCTACTTGATTGTTGTTCAATTTGAAACTATAATTTGACATCACTTAATACCTCCTTAATATTTCTTGCATTTTGGCAGTTTTTGTTGTCTTTGGTTTTGCAAAAAAGACCAAAATTTGTCATCGCTTCTTTTATTATATATCACAATAAACTGAAAAAAGATAAAATAACAAGCTAATATTTGCAATTTATATAAAAAAATTAGAATATTTGAAAAACATTCTAATTTTGAATTGAAAATTATTTTTGCAAAATTATTTTTGATTAAAATTGCTTTTTGAAAGTCTTGCAACTTGCAACTTAGTTTATTTTTTTAATTACATCTTTTATAAATAGCCAATTTATAAATGGAAAGGGGCAAATATTGTTTTTAAATTTGAGTTTGTTTATGATAAAAGAAACTTTGCAAATGATAAGAGACTTTTTGCAACAAAAATATTGCTCTTCATTATTTATGGTTTTTAAAAAAGTTTTGCAATGCTGTTTCATATTGATTATTTTCTTTATCTTTATAAAAATTAACATTATTTTTCATCAAGTAATAACGCAGTTTTTTTGGAATAAAAATACGAATTTCTTCTTCATTATACCCAATTTAAATTTTTTGATCTTTAATAATGATAGGTCTTTTTAAAATTTCAGGATTTTCAATAATAATTTTTTTGATGTTATCGTTGTTGATAGTTTCCAAATCTATTTGTTTTTCTTTAAAAATTTTGGAACGTCGCGAAATAATATCATCAAACCCATAATCACAATTTTTTAAAATTAAATCCAGATCTTGTGATTGCATTTTATAATTTAAAAAATTACGCTCTTCGTATCTTACCCCATGAGCTTTTAACCATTTTTTAACTTTTTTACAAGAAAAACAACTAAAACTCGTATAAACAATTACCATAATTATTTATGTAATTCTCCTTTGATAAAATAAATTAATGAATGAATTTTGGCGCGCAAAAATGCGATATTCATATATTAAAAATATTATATTTTATTTTTAAAATGTAATAGTGCTATTAAAAATTTTAAATTATAATTAATTTGAGTTATAAAATGTAGAAGGTTTTTTATTTTTAGTTAAATAATGGTTTAATTTTGAAAAATATTTATAATCCTAAGGCAAATCCAAAGGCAAAATGTTTTTTAATTCAACATCTGCATATCCTAAAAGGAAAAACAAAAGGAAAAGCAAGGCAAGAAAAGGAAAATCAATACAAGAAAAGAAAAAAGTATAAAAAGGGTAAAAAGTTATTAAAATAGTCCCAAAATATTTAAAAAAAAGACCGTTTTATTTTTTAAAAAAGTTATTTATTGTGGTTCAATAAAAAATTTTAATATTAAAAACGGTGTTAATATAAAAATCAAAATAAATTTGGGATAAAAAAATAATTCGATAAATAATAAAATAAATTTGGTGCATTATTTGCAAAAAAAGATATCATTGTAAAAAATCAAATAGTTTTGCAAATGGTTTTGAAAATGGTTTTTTAAAATAATGGAAATAAGAAAATAATGAAAAAATGCTATAAACTACTTTTAAACTGTCAAAATAATAGGAATAATAATTGGATTTCTCAAAGTAATTCCGTATATTTTAGAGGCAAGATAATCAACGATAATTTTGTTTAAAGTCTCTTTTTGCACTTCATCTTGTTTAATAGCAGTTTCAATACTATTTTTAATATCATAAGAAATTTGTTTAATCATTTCTTGATTATCTTTCATATAAATAAAGCCACGAGAAACAATTGTTGGTAAATTAAGGACTTTTTTTCTTTTTAAATCAATACTCATAACAACAGAAAATAAGCCTTTTTCACTCAGACTACGACGTTCTTTTAGGATGGCATTGCCCACATCGTCTATTCCAGAAGCATCGATAAAGACGTTGCCTACATTCACTTTTTGGGTAATGGCAGCTTTTTCAGGAGCTAAGTTTACCATTTGTCCGTTTTCCAAAATAAAAATATTACTTTCTGGAATACCACATTCTAGAGCTAAATTTTTGTGTGCAATTAACATGCGATGTTCGCCGTGAACTGGAATAAAATATTTAGGCTTGGTAAGCGAAAGCATCAATTTAAGGTCATTTTGGTTACCGTGTCCTGATACATGAGTGTTAATTAAAGGTCCGTGAGTGATGACGTTGACATTTTTTTTGAAAAGTAAATCAAAAATTTTATTAATGTTTTCTTGGTTGCCAGGAATGGGAGAAGAAGAAAAAATGATAGTATCTTTGGGACTTAACTTAATTTGTCTATGAGTGTTGTTAGCAATTCTGCTTAAAGCTGCTAAGGGCTCTCCTTGTGAGCCGGTGCAAAGCAAGATAATATCGCGATATTTGTGAATGTTATTACTTGTGACAAGGGTGCCTTCAGGAATGTTAAGATAGCCATGTTTTTTGCCAATTTCCAAAGCTTTTTCCATGCTGCGACCAAACACTGCAACTTTTCTTTTAGTCTGAATAGCAGCTTCTACAATTTGTTTGATGCGGTAAAAATTAGAAGCAAAAGTAACAATAATGATGCGGTCTGCAATATTTACAAAAAGTTCATTAATGGAAGCCCCAATAGTACTTTCGGATTGGACCAACCCAGATTGCTCGGCATTAGTAGAATCAGAAAGCAGGCACAAAACGCCTTCTTGTTTAATCTTGATTAATTTATCATATTGCGCTTCTGGACCTACTGGAGTATAATCAATTTTAAAATCCCCAGTATAAAAAATATTGCCGTATTTGGTGTTAAAAACGATCCCAAAAGTGTCAGGAATAGAGTGGTTAAGTCTGATGAAAGACACATTTACTTGATGGCTAAATTCGTATTTGGTATCATGGCTGTATTTTTCTATTTTGGGCAGGGCGCCAATTTCTTTATGCTCTGCTAATTTATGTTCTAACAAATAATATGCAATCCCTGAGACAAAAATTTTAGGAATACCCACTTTTTTAAGCAAATAAGGAATGCCTCCAATATGATCTTCATGTCCGTGAGTAACAAAAAGCCCTACAATACGCGATTCGTTTTTCAATAAATAATCATAATCGGGAATGACGTAATTGACTCCTAACAAAAAATCATCTGAAAACAAAATCCCTGAATCTACAATAAAAATTTGCTTGTGAATATCAAAAACATACATGTTTTTCCCAACTTCGCCAAGCCCTCCCAAAGCAAAGAAAGAAACATCGGAATTATAGTTATTAATCTTTGGGTCTAAATTATTCATAAAAATTATTCTCCTTTAAATCTCATTAAAATCAATAAAAAACTGTTAAGGTTTCCTATTTTAACGATTATTACTACCTATATTATAGTATAATATAAGCAATAATTGTAATTAATTATTGTATAAAATTGATATTTTTAGCAAAAAAGACATTATAAATTATATTCATAAAGAAAATAGGTAATAAAGTTTATGAAAAAACTAATTTTTTTTGATATTGACGGCACTTTAAGAAGTAATAAAAATAAAGCTATTTTGCCTCAGACAAAAGCGTTAATCAAAGAGCTTTCACAAAATCCTAATGTAGTTTTAGGAATTGCTACAGGCAGAAGTTATTCTAGATTAGGAGTTTTAAAAGAATTAAGACCTTTATTTAAATATTTAGTTTTGTGCAACGGCGCTATTACAATACAAGCACAAAAGACGCAAGAAGAAAAAGTCCTTAATGAGGTTTGTTTTGACCAAAAAGATGTTATGCAAGTAAAAAAAGTAGCTGCTACAAATGGAGTTGCTTTAACTCTTTTTACCTTGGACCAAATTTTTGCCATAGATTTACAAAACAACCAAACACTCAACAATATTAACAGTTTTAAAGGGGAACAAAAACTAGTTCTAAATGATGCTTTTTTTGAGCAACAAAAAGTTTATCAAATGGTATTATTACATGAAAAAGAAAACGATAAAGAAAAGATACAACAATTTTTAAAAGATATGCCCCAATTAAAAGCTTACTTTTGGGATAGTGGTTTTGTTGATATAATGTATCAAAAAATAGACAAATCATACGGAATTAAGCAAATTAAGGCTCTTTATCCCGATCATCAATTAATTTGTATGGGAGACGGTCCCAACGACTTTGAAATGCTTAAATTAGCTGATGTGGCAATTACTATGGGAAATACCAAAATAGAAGATTTAAAAAATATTGCTAATTTTGTAAGCCCTCATATTGATGAAGACCGCATGTATGATTTTTTTAAGACTAAAAAAATAATTTAATAGTTTGAAAGAAAAGTTGTAACAATTTGTTGCAGCTTTTTTTGTTGTGTTAATATATAATAAAAGTTAAACCGCTTATCTCATCAATAAGCGGTTTAACTTTTTAGTTTATAGTTTTATTTTATATTTATTATGGGGAATAATAAATGGAGCGGGCGATGGGAATCGAACCCACGTCTTTAGCTTGGAAGGCTAAGGTAATGGCCATTATACGACGCCCGCATAGATAGTTAATTAAGGAATGGTCGGGAAGGCAGGATTTGAACCCGCGACCTCCTGGTCCCAAACCAGGCGCTATACCAAGCTAAGCTACTTCCCGTTAATTGCATTTATGATGTTTTAATGGCACACCCAAGAGGATTTGAACCCCTAGCCTTCTGATCCGTAGTCAGATGCTCTATCCAATTGAGCTATGGGTGCTTTTTTATCAAATTGGTGACCCGTACGGGATTTGAACCCGTGAATGCATGCGTGAAAGGCATGTGAGTTAACCGTTTCTCCAACGGGCCTAATATTTTTTATTTATACCTTGGAATAAATCATAAAGCACAAATAAAAATAATCTCTTAAAGTGGAATCAAAATAAAATAAGTTATTCAAAAGTTTTTTTAATTTTAACCAATAATTATTATACCAACATTTAGCCAAAAAGTCAAATAATAAAATTGTTTTATGACAAATATTTGCAAAATATGTATTATTGCGATATTTTGGTGTAGAAATACATTCGTGCAGGAACACAAAAAATACATTTTGCAAGAATTAAGGAGCAAGAATTAATATTTATACTATTTTTCAATTTTGCAAAAACTATAATAATGGAAAATGGTACTATTTTTGAAATTTAGGTTTTCTAATAATTCCTACTCCAATAGCGCTGTCTCCTACATGACACCCAACAACAGGAGTTAAAGGGATTTGTACTAAATTTTTTAAGCCTAATTGGGTTTCTAAAACTTGTTGAAACTCGTTTTTTAATTCAGGGCGCCCTGTAAAAATTAAATGGATTTGATAATCATGATTTTGGGTATATTCTTTGATTTTAGAAGTTATGGCTAAAAGTGCTTTGTGGGAACTTAAAGTCTTTTTAATTAAGACAATTTTGCCATCTTGTTGAACTTGCAAAATGGGATTTATTCTCAAAAGGCGCCCCAAAAAACTTTTTACTCCTACTAAACGTCCATTTTTAATTAATTGTGTAAGTTTTTTGGTCATAAAAAAAATGGTATTATTTTCTTTAATGAAATCTAAATGCTTAACAACTTGTTCTAGGGATTTGCTTTCTGCAAATAAACGATAAGCTTCTAGGGCAAAAAAACCTTCACAAAAACAGACAGTTTTAGTGTCATAACAGTGTACCTCAATTTTATCTGATACCATTTTTCCTGCTTGAATAATAGCATTATAAGTGCCGCTTAAAGCAGAAGATAGCGTAGTTACAAAAACTTTTTGATAACCTTGTAAAGCTAACTTTTCAAAATAAACTACCATTTCGCCAACTGATACTTGCGAAGTTTTAGGCATAAAATCAGGGTTGTTTTTAAACATTTGATAAAATTGATCGTATTTCATGGTTTTACCATCAATATATTCTTGATCGTCGATTAAAATTTTGATTCTAAGAATGTCAATATCACAAGAATGCGAGTAATAATCGAGACAACTAGTAGAAGTGGTTGCAACTTTTATTTTCACATCATTCTCCTTTAATTTGCTTTAGGGATGCCAATTATTTGCCATATAAAGGTTTTTGGTAATAAAAAATATTTGGAATATAATTAAAATATCAAAAGAAATTAGTATTAAAAATAGATGTTAGTTGGTTGTAATTAGGGTTTATTTGGGGTGAAGTAGTGCAAAAATGAAAAATACAAAAATAAATTGTCAGATTGGTCAAATTGGAAAAACAAAAGAGCAAAAACAAAAGGAAGGCACAACAACAATAAATTAACTTTTTTATATTGAATTATTGTTTTTTGACAACTTTCTTATTATTTTGTATCGTATTTATTTGTATTTATTATTCGTTTTATTCACTTTTAACACTAATGAAAATAGGAATAACAATAGGTCTTTTTTTAGTTTCTTTGAATAAAAATTTAACTAATGATTCTCTAATATTTTTTTTGAAATCATTCCATTTAAGATACTTTTTTTTCAAAAAAATTTCACTTTTTTCATCAAAAATAGCTTTTAACTTAGGAAAAATATGACTAGTTTCAGAAACTGCCAAAAAGCCTTTACTTACTAATTGTGGAGCACCTACTATTTTTTTGTGTTTAGCATTAACATTGGCAACAACAATTACAACTCCATCCGCTGCTAAAAGTTCACGGTCTTTCATAATAAAATCTTGCCCACCAATAACGGGAGTACCATCAATTAAAATTTCTGTAAGAACGCCAGTATTAGATTCGGCAAAGGCATCTTTTTGTGGGTCACAATGCCAAATACTGCCATTTTCTAACAAGAAAGTTTGGTTGAGTTTGAATCCTAAACTTTGGGCAATTTTTTGCACTTGATATTGATGACGATATTCACCCATAACAGGAATAATGTATTGAGGTTTTAAAAAATTAAGCATCAATTTGAGGGTTTTTTCATAATCATTGGAACAAGCGTCTAGGTCTTTTACCAAAACATGGGCTTGAATATTGTGGCGTGACAAAAGATCTAGGGTTTGAGATTGCATTTTGGCAATTCCTGCCATTTCTTTGGACATTAACAACACTAAATCTTGGGGCGTTAAATGAATTAAAGTGTCTGTTTTTTGACACATTTTTTGCAAATGAAACAAAGATTCAAAATGTTTACCTAACACAAAGACAACTAATTTTGGATGTTTTTTGGAGTCTTCTAGTGTTTTTAATTCCACTAAATTGAAGGAAGGCACTTTTAAAAAACCTTTTTTCAAAGCAATATCAATAATTTTTTCACTTTTTCTACCTAAAAAAGTTATTTTAAAATTAAGTCTACATGCCAAATCCACTATGGATTGAATTTTTAACAAATCAGGCATCAAAGAAGGAATAACAATAATACCTTCGGATTTAAGCAAGTGATTGCTAAAATAGTTATTCAATTTGTGCTCAAAACTCAATGCATCATTATTATGCGCAGATGTGCTAAAAGCCCCACGACAAGAAGGCAAAAAGGCAAGTACTTTGGGTTGTGCTAATTGCGCTAATCTTGTAAAATTAGTTTGAAAAAATTTATTTTTAGAATGCAATAATTTAAGGTCGCCAGAGTAAACGATGCTACCTCGTTTAGTTTGAAAAACCATTCCCAATGTTTCAGGAATCAATTGCGATGTAGCAAAAAAAGCCACCGCCACATCATCAAAAATAAGTCTTTCATCGCTTTTAACGATTTGTAGATTAAAATTGCGGTAATTAATTTTATGACTTTGAAAATGCGCTTTTAGAACTTGCATCGTAAAATAAGAAGCATAAACAGGGATATCAAAATCTTTCATCAAGTAAGGCAAGGCACCCAAATTGGTTTCAAAAGCTGATGATAAAAAAACGCCTTTAATCTTGTCTTTGATATCTTGTAATTTATAATAATCAGCAATCATAGAATCGATGCCATAAAGAGTGGTATTGGGATATTTTAGTCCAGCATCAAGTAAAAAATAAGATTCGTTAATTTGCAAGACGTAAAAATTTTTTCCACTTTCGCCCAGTCCTCCTAAAGCAAAAAATTTAATGTCATTCACTTGGAACCTCCAGTTTGTAATTTGGAAATTATTCATAATTAAAGATGAAAATAATTTCTTGAAATGTTTTGAAAATTAAAAATTAAAAAAATAAAAATTAGAATTGGAATTGAATTGGGATTGCAAATCCGGAATTGAGCATTGAAAAATATATTTAGGTTTGGGATTTGGTTGTTGTTGGCATTGTTGAATTATTTAGTAAATATTTTTTCGTTTTGTCAATTTAGATGTTTTTGCAAAAGCGGGATTGGGATATGATAATGCCGCATTTATTTAATGTATCAATAAAAGACTTGCAAAATGCCCAAAATAAAAATCAAACAGCAATTGTAATTCAATAAATTAAATGCAATAAAAGACTTGCAACAAATGCACGAAAACTTTTAGGAAACTTGCTTGTATTCTATTGTAGCAAAAATGTTATTTATTGGGTTAAAAGTATTTTATAAGAGTCAAAATCAAATTTTGAATAATTAAAAATATTAGCCAGAAATGAAAAAGAAAAGAAATATAATAAAAAATATTAGGTGGATTATTGATGGTTTTGGTCAATTTGATAATAATTTTAAATCATTAACAAAAAATATTTTTTCAGTTTTCTTTGGTTTTTTCAAATATTGCATTTTTTATTGGATATGAAAATATCCAAAAGCAATTTTTTATTGATAAATATTTTTAATAATTTTCAAAATCATAAATAATTGAAAAAATAATTGACTTTGGGGCAAAACAGTTTTTTGAATTATTTATAATTTTTAAACTTGGCTTATATTTTTTTTGCCAAAGAAATTGATTTTGAGACGGGTTGTAAAAAATAAATTTTTTGCAAATATTTAGTTTTAGATTTAGATTTGATATTAAAATCTAGATTATAACTTTTTTAAAAGTTAATTTTAATATTATTGTTAGTATTAATTTGGTTTTTAAAATAAGCCTGAATTATTGCTTTTGATTTGAATCATTATTTTTGATTTAAAAATTTAAACACCCAATCAAAATACTAAATACTATCTAATATACCTATATTATACTAAAAAAATAATTTTTAAAAACGCATTTTTGCCTTAAAGTTGACAAAAGAAATTATTTATGTAGTAAAACCTTCAATAAAGTGCGTAATTACTATTTGGTTATTTGTTACAATTTTGACTCAAATAATGAAGACCCACTAAAAAGCGGGTCTATTTTTTGAAAATTGACAAAAATCTCAATTTTGTAATGATAAGAATAGTTGTTTTGCAACTTGTAATTTTAATATTATTAAACATTATATTTAATTTATAATTATTTTATCATCATTTAAAAATTTAAACACTAATCACAGGTCTAAAAGAAGGGTTTAATTTTTTTTCTAAATATTTAGCCAAAGTATTATTACACTGAATTAAAACAAAATAAATTATGGAAAGAAGGACAAAAGGAGTTATGACATCAGCAGTAATTCCCATATTTCGGTTAGCAATCCAGCCCATTTCAACAAGCCCAATAAAAGCAAAAAAGGTACAATCTTTAATATTGGTAATAAATTGAGTTATGACAAAAGGAACTGATTTTTTTAATGCTTGCGGAAAAATAATATTGTAAAAAGTTTGTCTTTGAGTCATTCCCAAAGAAAAAGCAGCCTCAATTTGTCCTTTATCAACAAATTTAATATTTTGCATTAAAATCATAGTAAGACTTGCACCAGCATTAAGAGTAATTACAAATAATGCAGCATGTATTTGGTTAATTTGGGGAAATCCATCAGGAAATAAATCAGGCATAAAGCCTTTACTAGGCCACAACAAACTAGTAGAAAACCATACTAACATTGCTTGAGCTGCAATTGGCACTCCTTTTAATAACCAAATATAAGTGTCAACACATTTAGAAATAATTTTATAACATGCTTTTACAAAAGTGTTATTAGTTCTTGCATTTGTTACTTTAGTCTTTGTGCCTACTAAAAATAAAGCTAATAAAAAACCTATTAATAAGCCATCAATACTAATTAATAAGGTATTATATAACCCTTTTTATAAGATGGGAAATTATAACACATTTTTTGCCACAAACCTAAATTTTTAATATTTCTCATTTTATAAGTAGCATTATAAACTCTATCTTCAAATTCTTTTAATTTGTCTCTAATGCTATTAAGTTTTTTTCTAAACGAATTATTTCACTTGTTTCTTTTGTATTGTCTTGTTCGTTGCTACTTCTTGTAGTTGTTTCTAAATTATTAAATTCTTTTTCTTCTTCTTGGGTTCTTTGGTTTAAGTGAGGTGTTCCAAAACTTTAGACACTTTTTGCTTTTTAAAAATTCTTTAAGGCTAACTATTAAGTTAGTCTTTTTTTGTTTCAAAGACTAAAAAAATAATTTCTTATCTTTTCTAAAAACGTTTTTAGAAAGGGATTAAATGTTAAGACAAAAATTATTTAAAGATTTTTTAAAAAACAAAAAGAATTTAGAAATACGAAATCAATTAATCGATTTACATTTGCCATTAGTAAATAAATTAGTTAAGCAATTTAAATATTATCCGCGTGTCCTTCAAAAAGAGGATTTATATCAAGAAGGGGTTTTAGGATTAATCAAAGCCCTCAATAATTACCAAGATTTAGGCTATGACTTTGTTACTTATGCAACTCCAAAAATAAAATTTGCAATCAATGAAATAATAAGAAAAAGCCATTCACCTTCAATCCCCCAAAAAACAACCAAATCAAACAATATCAGTTTTAAAGAAGAAAAATACAAAAAACCTAATTGGGATAAAATCCTTAATCCACATCAATTATGGTTAAAACAAGTAAAACATGAATTATTAATAAAAAAACTAAAAACTAAACTAAGTAAAAATGAATTCAATGTTATTTGTTTAAGTTTTGGTATCTCACTAGAAAACAACAACGAACCTTATCATCAACCCCTAACCAATCATGCAATCGCCCAAAAACTTAATTTAAAACTCTCACAAATTGAAGATTTAAAAGATAATGCAATTAGAAAACTAAACCCAAATTATAAAAATAAGGAGAAATAAAATGTTAAATAAAGTTCAATTAATAGGTAATATCACTCATGATCTAGAACAACAATATATTAATACTAATGAAGGTCAAATCCCTAAAATAGATTTCAATTTAGCAATTAACAATAAAGATAAAGTGCAATTCATCCCTTGTGTAGTTTTTAGAACCCAAGCAGACAATATGTTTACATATCTAC
>NZ_BBIY01000023.1:0-5495 GCF_000744065.1 'Chrysanthemum coronarium' phytoplasma | reverse complement strand
GTTTAATTAATTTAAAATTAATGGAGATGATGGACAAAAAAGATAAAAACCGTTCGCAAACCGATCTTTTAGAATTAAAGCATAAAATGCTTGAAACTTATTTTAATCAAAAGATCTTTGAATTAGAAATGAAACAAAAAATTAAAGAATTAGAAGAAAAACAACAGCAATCCAAAGCTGATACCATTCCTAATAATGCCCAAACTTTTAACTCACAAAAGAATTTTTGGGATGAAATCCCAGAAACTTTAAAACAAGTTTTAGAAAAATTAAATAACATCGAAGAAATGCAGTTCGAAATTTTACAAGATTACACTAAAAAAACTTATTACAATTCTGATGATAGAGTTTTGTACGTTCATCCAGAAGACTTTTTGCACATCAATAAAGCTTTAGGACATAAAAAACAACAACAATTAAAAAATTAAATAAAAATATTAGGATGAAAGTATGTAAAAGCCCCTTTTTGCATGCTTTTTCTTTTTATCATTTCGAAAAAACTACCTTTTTTAAACTAGTTTTGGTTTTGCCTGTAAACAGATTACCTGATTTTTCCTTGCAACATCTTTCCAAACAATTCTAATTGCCATTATTTTTTATGACATCACCACTATTAGGGTCATAATTATAAACCTCTTTATCATCATTTTTGCTTTGATATTTGTATTTTGCACGCCAAATTCTTATTTCTGTTTTGGGGTCATATTTATTTATATAATCAATATTTCCATTGGGGAAATACTTTGTATGTTTGATTTTATTTTGGGTTTGAGGATCATATTCTAAAACATATTCTACTTTACCATTTTTACTATTATGGTGAGTTTCTTTTATAACATTTCCGCTTTTAGCATCATATTCATACATATATAAAATATTTGATTTGTCTTCTGCAAAACTTATTTCTTTAATTAATTTTTGCGTATGCGGATCGTATTCTTTAATATCTAAGATATTTCTGTCATTTTCAAAGACAGTATGTTTCATTTTATTGGCAGTTTGCAAATCATATTCTATGATATACCAAACACACTTTTCATCACCATTAAACGCTGTGAGTTTAATTTTTTTATTTGTTTTGCTATCATAATCCAAAATATGGTCAATGTTTCCATCCATGTTATAGATTTTTTCTTGAATAACATCCACATTATGATTAGGTTTGTTTTTTGTTGGGCTTATATTATCGATACTAATTATATTATCAATATTGTCAAAAGATTTAAAAATTAGCACCAATAACAACAATAATGTAAAAGTAGTTGTAATAGTTGCGAACCTAGTTCTTAATTTTATAATTTTCATATTTTTTAATTTATTATTGGGAAATTCTTAGATGTAATTTAATTTATCTTTCATTTAATTTATTTATTGTGAGATTAAGCATTTTTATAATACTTTGGATTATATGGTATTTTCAATAATATTATAACATTTATTTTATAATAATAATATTTTTTTAGCACTTATAATTGATTCATCAAAAAAAAATCTTGTTCTATGCTATAATTAATTTGTATAGTTGAAAATAATTCATAGTTAATAAATAAAAAAGGAAACAATGATTATTATGGTAATTATTTATGTTCAAAAATAAAACAAAAACTCCGCCACAAAGTCAAAAAACCAAATCCATGCTTTTAATTTTAAAAAAAAGTATGATTATTATTTTAGATTTTTTTCTAATCTATCTCTTTATTGCTTCTTTGGGTAATGCTTTTTTTCCTAAATATTCAGCCAAATATCTAGGCATTGCTGCTTTTCCTGTGGCTTCTGGTAGTATGGAACCTTTTTTACATGGTCCTAAAAATGAGGATTCAGGACAAATAGGGGATTTAGTTTTTATTAGAGGTGTTTGGGACGCTTCCAAACTTATGCCTGTTGGTGCTGTTGATGGGAAACAAATCACCAAAAATCCTACAACCAAACCTTATAAAGTAGGCGCAACTCATCCAAAAAACGGCGATGTTGTAATTTTTGAAAACCCTAATTATAATAATCCTAATGTTTCTGAACAAGAAAGACAAGCAGCCCAAAAACATCGTTTTATTATTCATAGAGTCGTTTATAATGATTCAAAAAACGAATTAATTGGCACTTGGGGTGATGCAAATGATACCCAACACAAATACGAACAAAAAATTCCTTATCACAAAATTGTAGGCAAATATGTTTGTAAAGACCGTTATATTTTTCCATCCATCAAAAATTTCTTTTCTGATCTGTTTGCTTATATTGGTTCTTTCTTTGCTTTTTTATTCGAAAATCCCTTATATTTGTTTTTAATAATCGTTTATTTAATGATTATGGCTTATTTCTTATATTCCTTAATTAAAGAATTAAAAGCAGCCAAATAATTACAAAAATGCAATCAAATAACACCAAATTACAAAATAATACAACAATTTTACAATAACAAACCAAAAGGTAAACAATTAATGTGGCAACAAATCATTAATAATCAAAAAACTAAACCTTATTTTAAAAAAATATTTACTTTTTTGCAAGAAGAAAAAACCAATCACAAAATTATTTATCCCAATCAAGAAGATATTTTTGCAGCTTTTAATTTAACTCCTTTTGAAAAAGTGAAAGTAGTTATTTTGGGGCAAGATCCTTATCATGGAAAAAATCAAGCTCACGGGTTGTCTTTTAGTGTAAAAACCTTCCAAAAACCACCTAGTTTATCCAATATTTTTAAAGAATTAAAAAATGATTTACAAATTACTGCTCGCACCAATAATTTAACTAAATGGGCGCTAGAAGGCGTTTTGATGATTAATGCTATTTTGACTGTTGAAAAAGATAAACCTTTAAGTCACCATCAAATTGGTTGGCAAGAATTTACCAAAACTATTTTTCAAGCTTTGCAAGCTAAACCAAATATAGTCTATATTTTGTGGGGAAAATTTGCTAAAACCTACGAACAATATATTTGTCAATCCCAAAATTGCATAATTAAAAGCCCCCATCCTTCCCCTTTTTCCGCTCATAGAGGCTTTTTTGGATCTAAACCTTTTTCTCGTGCTAATAATTATTTACAAACTTGTGGAATTAAAGTTGTTGATTGGAATCTTTAACTTTTTTATAATATTTTTAATTTTATAATATTTAAACCTATTTTGTTGAAAATTTTTATTTTTGCCACCTTTTTAATTATTTTTTGTTTCTCGTTTTGTATTATTTTTATTTTGTGATTTGCATTTATTAATTTAAAAGTAAAATTACTAACCACCCCAAAAGAAAGCCAAGGTTTCATTTTTATGAATAAAACAAACCGTTTTTTTGAAAAAGTAAGCAGTTATCAAAATCAAGGAATCAACCTTCCCCAACGTCAAACCAAATTCAGCGCTGGTTATGATTTTGAAGCAGCCCAAAGCATGGAAATCCCACCGCAAACATTCATTTTGGTTCCCACAGGAATTAAAGCATCTTTTCCTTGGAATGAAGTTTTATTAATTTATGTAAGGTCTTCTTTGCCCTTGAAAAAACAACTAACCCTTGCCAACGGCGTGGGAGTAGTCGATAGTGATTATTATAATAATTTGCAAAATGAAGGTCATATTTTTATTGCCTTGTATAATTTTTCTAAAAACCCAGTTCAAGTTTGTAAAGGCGAAAGAATTGCACAAGGAATTTTTCAACCCTTTTTTCAAATTACCCAAGAAAAAGAAAATAATTTTGCCAGAAAAGGCGGTTTTGGTAGCACAAAGTAACAAAATTGTATCCAAATCAACAAAAACATTGTTAAATGGTTTTAAATATGGTAAAATATGTTAGGAAAAAAGTTATTTATTTTTATTTTTATTATTTCAAAAACATTTTATTGTTTGTTCTTTGTTCTTGGTTTTTTAATGTATTTGTTTGTTTGTTGCCGTTTTTGCTACTAGGCAAACCATTTTGCCCGTCAATTTTGATTATTTAATTATTTTTTTAATTGTTATATTTGTGATTTATAAATTTATAATTATCAAATAATTATTAAAACGCCATTTTCCTTCCCCAAACAAACTTGCAAAAAAGCTTTTATTTAATTATAAGGGATGTATAAATGCATTGCTCAAACATTTTTGACACAATTAAAAAATTTAGCAATTTAGCAATTTGTCACAATATTTGCAAATAGAAATAAAAACTTGATGATGCATCATCATTTTGGATCAATTTTGATACACAATTCACAATTAAAAAATGTATTAAATAGTTAAAATGCAAAAGCCCAAACACAAACAAAATTATCATTTATTTATTTTTTATCATAATTTAACACAATATTTCAAAAAATATCAATTAAAATAAAAAGGAGTTTTTAATAACAATGGCAGTAGTTACAACAAAACAATTATTAGAATCAGGAGTATATTTTGGTCATGCCACTCGCAAATGGAATCCCAAAATGAAACCCTACATTTTTACTTCTAGAAATGGCATTCACATCATCAACTTGAAAAAAACCTCAGAAGAAATTGAAAAAGCTTATCAAGAATTGCTAAACATCATTACTTCAGGCGGTAAAGCTTTATTTTTAGGAACTAAAAAACAAATTCAATCAGCGATTAGAGAAGAAGCGCAACGTTCACAACAATACTACGTGGATCATCGTTGGTTAGGTGGCACATTAACTAATTTCAAAACTATTTTAAAAAGAATCGAATTACTTCATTTGCTCCACAAACAAGAAGAAGAAGGACTTTGGAAAAAACTTCCTAAAAAAGAAGTAGTGCAATTAAAGCGTAAAAGAGACAAATTAGAAAAATTCTTAGGCGGCATCAAAGACATGAAAGACTTGCCTCAAGCTATTTTTGTTGTTGACCCAGAAAAAGAAAGCATCGCAGTTGCCGAAGCGCGCAAATTAGGAATCAAAGTTTTTGGAATTGTAGACACTAACTGCGACCCTGATTTAGTAGACTACATTATTCCTGCTAATGACGACGCTATTAGAGGAGTGAAATTAATTATTTGGTTAATGGCTAATGCTTGTGTTGAAGGCGCTGGTGGCGTTGCTGAAAAAGCAGAAACTTTTGATGCTAAAAACCCATTAAAACCTCAAAATTACAATACCCCTAACAAACGTCCTTACCAAGATTCACCAAGAAAACCATTTTACCAAAATCAAAATCAAAACCAAAGATAATTAAACTTTTTTTGGTCCTTAACTAACCAATACGCAATTTTTATTTTTACAATTTATAATTAAAAGTAATTAAATCATTAAAATTTAGAATGGAGCAACAAATGAAAATTACAGCCGAAATGATTAAGGATTTGCGTCAAAAAACGCATGCTGGAATGAATGAATGTCACAAAGCTTTACAACAAACTGAAGGCAACATCGAAAAAGCCATCGCGTTTTTAAGAGAAAAAGGCATCATTAAAGCAGCTCAAAAACAAGGACGTGCAACTTCTGAAGGCATCACTAATATTGTTTTTGCTGGCAATAACGCTTTTTTATATGAAATCAATTCTGAGACTGATTTTGTTTCCAAAAACGAACA
>NZ_BBIY01000024.1:0-5769 GCF_000744065.1 'Chrysanthemum coronarium' phytoplasma | reverse complement strand
GGAACTACAACTCTCATTGCTTTTTTGATTATCTTTTCAAAATGGGGTGGTACCAAATAATCAAAAGGTTTGTTAATTCCTTGATATGTAGTTTTTATATCTATAATTATTTCAGCTATCAATTTTTTATCCTTTCTTTCCTTATTGCTTTAGTTTTTGAGGGTTTGATACTTCAATTATAACAAAATTATAAATCATTTGGGATTAATAAAAAAAGAGACTTTAAAAAGTCTCTTTGGGATTTGTTTGATTGTAATTAATGTGTGTAAACGATTTTAATTTATTTTTTTACAGTAGCTAATTTATTTTTGTTAGGTTTATTACCTGCTTTGGTTTTAGTTTTTTCAGAATTTTCTTTTTGTGCTTTTGGTTGTTGTGTCTCATCTAAAGCATAAATTTCTTTTTGACTTAAAGTATCTTTATCTAATAAAGCTTGGGTTATTTTTTCTACTAATACTTTATTTTTTTCTAAAATGTTTTTAGCTTGTTTGTAGCATTCATCTACTATTTTTTTAATTTCTTGGTCTACTTGATAACGAGTTTGTTCGGAACATTTTTCAAAGTTAATATATCCTAAAGGACTAATTCCTGAATAAGCCACCATCCCAAAAGCAGTGAGAGTAGCTTGTTTAAGATCGGAATACACTCCATTAGTTCTAGCTTTAGAAAAGAGTTCTTCAGCGGCTGCTCCACCTAAGGCAACAACGATGTTATAGTTGAGTTGTTTTTCGGTATTGCAAAAATATTCTTTATCAGATGTAGGCCAAATATAACCTAGAGCGCCTCCTCTTGGAGTAATAGTGAGAGTTCTTACTTTTTCAGAACTATGAGGGTGTTTCATTACAATTACAGCGTGTCCTGCTTCGTGGTAAGCTGTCATTTTTCTTTCTATTTCATGAATAACTAAAGATTTTTTGGCAGGCCCCATATAAACTTTGTCAACTGACTCTTCTAATTCATCCATAGTAATAAAAGCTTTTTGGTTTTTGGCTGCTAAAAGAGAGGCTTCATTAAGAACAGCTGCAAGTTGGGCTACATTCATTCCTGGAGTTCTTTTAGCTAAATGGCTAAAATCCACTAAAGGATCTATTTTTTTGTTACGAGAATGAATTTTTAAGATTGCTTCTCTAGCTTTTACATCAGGAAGATATACTTGCATAGTTCTATCAAAACGTCCAGGGCGAAGCAAAGCAGGATCTAGAGTATCAGCTCTATTAGTTGCAGCTACTACAATTACTCCTCTATTTTGGTTAAAACCGTCTATTTCAGTAAGTAATTGGTTAAGTGTTTGGTCTTTTTCGGAATTTCCTCCTTCTCCTGAATTACTTCTTTTTCCTCCTAAAGCATCTATTTAATCGATAAAAATGATACAAGGAGCATTATTTTGTGCTTCTTTAAATAATTTTCTTACACGTGCTGCTCCAACTCCTACATACATTTCAACAAATTTGGAGCCAGATGCTGAATAAAATGGCACTCCTGCTTCTCCTGCAAGAGCTTTTGCAAGTAAGGTTTACCTGTTCCCAGAGGACCTTCTAATAAAACTCCTCGTGGTATTCGTGCTCCTAAAGTGATATATTTTTTAGGATTTTTTAAGAAATCAACTAATTCTTTCATTTCTTCTTTGGGTTCTTGGTTTCCTGCAACGTCTTGGAAAGTTAATTTGCTTTTTTGTTTCATAGAGGAAGTTTTGTTGTTTTTAAAACCAGCTCTTTTTTGTAATAAGAAATTATTAAAAATATAAAACATCCATAAAGCTGATGAAAAAATACTTAAAATACCAAAAGTATTAGATAAACCATTGGTTAAATATTCTTGGGAATTAGTCATTAAATGATTTTTAGTTTTTTTATCTTCAAAAACTTCTTCGCCGTCTTCTTTATAGATTTTTTTACTTTCTTCTAGTAATTTATCTTGCAAAGTTCGATACATAATATCATCCATATAAGCATAAGCAACATCTTCATTTTTATAATAGACTTCTATTTTATGAATAGTACTTTGTTTAAAGGAACTATGTCCTAAATTAATAATTTTAATTTTTTCGATATCTTCTTAATTATCTTTAGTCACTTTGTCAATTAAAACAAATTGCATATATTCTTTTTTATTGTCGTTATTAAACCATTGGTGATTAATTTCTTTAATTGATAAAAATAAAACTAATGCTAAAATGACAGTAATACAACTCCATTTAATGATTTTATTTATTATTTTATTCATAAAAAGCCTCGTAATCTTTTGTTTTTCAAGTATTTTTTAAAATAATATATTAAAACAAACATAACTATTGTAAATGCTACCAAAGCAAATGACACTTTGATTAATAAACTTAAATTAAATGCAGGGTTAGTTTTGTTTGGTAAAAGTTGATTTTTATTGGCATCTTGTAAAACTCTTTGAAAACCTTGTTCTAGATTATCAGCTCGGAAATAGATTCTAAATTTGTAATAGTTGGTTTTTTGAGCTCTTGGGTTAAAATATTTTGCATACGTGATAATTCTTTTGATAATATCTAAATCCGTTAATGCCATCAAAAATGTATTTGTTGTGAGTCATTAAAGTAGGTTTGTGGATTATAGATACAAATTCTATTTCCTTATTTAAAGTTTTATCCCACTTTTTTCCTTGATTTTGTTTGGGTGAGTTTTTTTATAGTTTTTGAGAGTTTGGATTTGAGGTGTGCTAATAGCTAATGTTTTGCTTGCAATTTTATGATTTAGTCTTTGATTTTTAAATTGCAAATAAACTAACCCAATTAATAATGTTATTGATGTTATAGAAATGCAAAAAATACAAAATAATTTGAATTGGGGGTTTTTGTGGTAAAATAGTAGTTTTTTTTGATTTTGAAAATGATTAATGAAGTTTGGCTCCTTTGTGATTAAAAATATTTAAATATATCCAAAATGGGAATAATTTAAATGATAGGAATAATGAAATGATGAAATATATTAAAAAATAATGACAATAATGACAAAATATAAAAAAGTTATTTTAAAAGTTGTATAATATCTTTATAAAGGTAAAAAAGCAAACCAAATATGGTAAAGATAAAATAAAGCCAAAATTTATGTCTAAAAGATTAAAATAAAAGCTGAAATGCAAAAACGGCATTAAAAAAACTCACTTATATTATTTTATTTGATGAACTAAAAACAATTTATTAATAAAAATAAAACGAAAAGGCGATATTCATGTTAAAAAGACAAGCTAAAGAACAAAAAATTAGAAGAATGTTGAAAAAAGTTAATATTGATAAATTAAAAATTGTGATTTTGAAAAATTGTAGTAAAAAAACTTATTTTGAAGTTAAAAATCAGATTCTTTTTGTCAATCCTCAAGTGAAAGTTATTGTAGATCAAGTTTTGGAAGAATTGACGAAAAAAATGGATTTGAAAAATAATTAGTCATTTACCAAATTATATATTTAATTTATCAGATTCATTTATAATTTCTAATATAGTTGTTTTTATAAGAGTTTCTAATTCTTGCATATCTTTTTGAAATATGGTAGTTATATTACCATTTTGAGCTATTTTTTGAATTGTTTTTTGGAGAGTTTGGAATTTGTTTCTTAACTCCATTAAATTAAAAGATTGTTTTCTTAATTGTTTTATTAAAATATTTTGTTCTGGATTAGATTCAAGTTTGGCATTTGCATTAGCCATCAAATTTTGTTTTATAAAATCTTTAATGTCTGTGATTTTGAGTTTGCCTGCATTCATATCAATTATAATTTTATTTTTTTCAAGCAAGCTTAGTTGATTTTTTAATATTTGATCTATATCATTATTAATATAGGTTTGTATTTTATCCAAAATATTTGTTGCTGTTTGTTGCCATTTATTTGTGTTATGCAATAATTGGTCTTTTAAAGCTAATATAAGTTCGGTATTTGGTTTTTCTTTTTTCCAAAAAATATGCATTTTATTGTTTGGATTTTGATTTAAGGCATCTAAAAGATTATTTTGGGTTTGGTGTGATTTCATTTTTTCATCATTAAAGTTTAAAAAAATAGCAAAAATTTTGTGTTGGATAGCATCAGTAATTTTTTGATTTGCATTACTTTTAGAAAGCATATGATAATTATAAGCAAAAACTTCTTGGTTCCAATCAGGGTTTATTTTTCTAAATTCGGTTTTTAAATTTTCTAAATTCGGATTGAGACCTAAATAATGTTCAATAATGTTTGTCTTGGTATCGGGTTTGATTTCAGGAAGGGTGTGGCTTAATTTTGCATTAGGAACAGATTTATTTTTTTGTTTAATAAAAATAATTGCAGATAACAAAATTATTAGTGCGATAATAAATGTGATAATTATTAAATACTTGTAGTATTTAGTTTGAATAGATTTCATGAAAAATAACAAAGTCCTTTCTATGGAAAACTAGTTTCCTTAAATATTATACTATTATTTACGGACTATACATTATTATATTTGGAAATGTTGAAAAATTCATATTTTATCTTTTGTCAATTTACAAATTTAGTTTAGCAACTACTTTTATGTGGTAAAATATATAAGAATTAGTTTTTATTACAACTTAATCTAATTTATAAATTATTTAATAAAGTTAATTATTATTTTTAAATGTTTCCTTATTTTTCTTATAACTTATTTAATTTCTAAACTTTTTATAATCTCAGTAATTGCTACATATTCCAAGCAAGAAGGGAGTTTGATTGTGAAATGGGCTACTAAACCAAGTGATAAACAAACTTTGGGCGAAGAAATTGCCAATGCCATTTCCCATGGTTTAATGATTCCTTTAGGAGTTTTTATTCTTGTTTGTTTTTGTCTTAAAGCCTCTGTAATGTCAAATCCTAACGGTTATATTGTACTTGTTTTTAGCATATCGATGATTATTCTTTATTTGATGAGTACTTTGTATCATTCTTTATCCTTTACCAAAGCTCATAATTTTTTTCAAAAGACCGATCACATTAGTATTTATTTATTAATTTGGGGAACTTTTGCCCCTATTTTGTTACTTTTGCCAGAATTGCAAAAACCCTTATTTCCTCAATCAAATTTGCTAATTTCCAAAGGAAAATGCTTTTTTGTTTGCCAATGTATTTTGGCTTTTTCAGGTATTATATGTAAAGTTTTTTGGATGAATAAAGGAAAAATCATTCATTTAATCTTTTATGCTTTGCTTGGATGGAGTGGGCTTTTGTTAGTGCCTGCAATGTGGAAAGCCAATATTTTTCATTTTGTTTTACTGGGCGGTGTTTTTTACAGTTTAGGCATCTATTTTTATGTTAAAGATAATAAAAAATATTTTCATTTTATTTGGCATCTTTTTGTTATGGCAGGAACTTGTTTTCATGCTTGGGGCATATATCGTTTGCTTGAAATTTTGCCAAACAATTAATAACAAATTGAAAAATTTCCAACAATAAAAAGAAATCAAACTTGCAAACAAATAATTACAAAACCAAAAATAATTCCACTCATTAAAAGAAATTATTAATTAAAAATAAAAATAAATCAAATAACAAATAATTAAAATCCCAATCCCAAACTCAACCCAAAAAAATTAAGTCAAACAACAATTAAAATTAATATACAAACAACAAATAAATTATTACACATCAAAAAACGGAGAAAAATATATGAAAATTATGTCGGTAAATTCTGGTAGTTCTTCTTTAAAATTTCAATTATTAGAAATGCCACAACAAGAAGTAATTGTTTCAGGTTTAGTTGAAAGAATCGGTAGCAATCAGGCTGTTTTTACAATGAAGACCAAAGACAAAAAAGA
>NZ_BBIY01000025.1:0-17989 GCF_000744065.1 'Chrysanthemum coronarium' phytoplasma | reverse complement strand
TTTAGCTCTTACAACCGCTCCTACAAATGACAAAGAGTGGATGACTAAATTTGTGGCTTTGTTTCAAGATAGAATGAATTATATGCAACAAATCACAGATTTTTATCAACTTTTTTTTCAATCCAAACCTTTTTTATCGCAAGAAGCTACACATTTTTTACAAACTAATCCCCAAACAACCCTTATTTTAAAAACTTTTTATAATGTTTTTGATGTTATTGTATTTGAAAAAGATGTTATTGCTAATTCCATTAAACAAGTTACTAACCAAAATGATTTTGCTAAAAAAACACTTTTTATGGCTTTGCGTATCGGAACTACTTGCAAAATGCATGGTCCCAGTATCGCCCTTTTATTAGAATTGTTAGGAAAAAAACAAGTACTTAAAAATCTATCTTATGTTTTAGAACAAGCCCAAAAATTTTAATTAATTCCATTTGAAAAATAATATTTATATATTTCATAATTAATTTAATTTACTTATCATTTTATTTTATATAATTCATTTCATCGCAATTTAACCCTTATTTTTTTCTTTTATTTGCCCCCTCATTTTTCTTTATGCCATTTTCCAAACAAAAAGGATTTCTTTAATGCTAAAAATTTATAACTCTTTAACTCGCAAAAAAGAATTTTTTAACCCTGCCCATCCGCCCCAAATTAACATGTATGTTTGTGGACCTACTGTCTATAATCACCTGCATTTAGGAAACACCAGACCGTTAATTTTTTTTGATACAGTGAAAAGATATTTAGAAATGCTTAATTTTAGGGTATATTATGTAGTAAATATTACTGATATTGATGATAAAATTATTGAAAATGCCCTTAAAAACCAAGTTTTGGAACAAGATTTAGCCAATAAATATATTAAATCTTTCAACAATCTCCTCAAAACCCTAAACATTCAAACCATTAATTTTAAACCTCAAGCTACTCAATATATCAATTATATGATTGTCTACATCCAAACTCTTTTAGACCAAGGATTTGCTTATTTTACCGATCAAGGAATATATTTTCGTGTATCTAAAATTGATGATTATGGTAAACTCAAAAAACAAGATTTATCCCAACTTAAACAAAATGCACGTAAACAATTAGACCCTCAAAAAGAATTTCCAGGAGATTTTATTTTATGGAAAAAAACTTCGCAAGGTATTACATACCCAAGTCCTTGGTTTGCAGGGCGTCCTGGTTGGCATACTGAATGTGCAACTATGATTGAACAACTTTTTAAATTGCCTTTGGATATTCATGGAGGAGGTACAGATTTAAAATTTCCTCATCATGAAAATGAAATTGCCCAAACACACGCCCATAGCCACCAAAAACTAGCTAATTTTTTTATGCATGTAGAAAGATTAGATTATCAAAATCAAAAAATGTCTAAATCTTTAGGAAATATTATTTGGTGTAAAGATTTATTAAAACAATACAATCCTTGCATAATAAAGCTTTTAATTTTGAGTACTCATTACCGCAAGCCAATCAATTTTAGTTATGATTTGATGGAACAAACCCAACAAAAATACCAAAAAATAACTGATTTTTTAACTAAAAATAATTTTTATTTAAAAGTTAATCAATTTTATTGCCAAGCCTTAGACCAAGATATAATGCAGTTATTTCATCAATTAATGCAAGATGATTTGGCTACTCATAAAGTAATGGATTTAATGGAACAAACAATTAAACAAGCCCATCAAACCCAAATTTTGGATAATTTATCCCAATTTCAAAACTCTTTATTATTAATTTTAAATATTTTAGGAATTACAATTCCATTTAACAAACCAACAAAAACAGACTTACAAACATATTTTTTGTGGCAAGATGCAAGAAAATATAGAGATTTTGCCCAAGCAGATATTTTAAGAAAGCAATTATTAGATAAAGGCTTTATTTAAAAACTTTGAAACGCTCCAATAATTTGCCCCCACATTTTAATTATTTTTTTTACCTTTTTTTATTTTTCAATATTATTTATTGCAATTCACAAACATTACAATAATTTTATTTATTTAGAAAAAGACCTCTTAATTGAGGTTTTTAATATATTATCAGTATCAGAGGGAATCGTGCTAAAAGTTTATTATAATCAAACCACCCTAAATGTTCCTTTAAACACTAGTTTAGAGACTTTAAAAAATCAATTAAACCTTAAAAATGTTTATGCTGCCAAAGTAAATAATAAATTAAAAGAACTTACCTTTAAATTGCATGCCCCCATCAATCAAATTACTTTTTTAGGCGCTTGGAACGCTGCGGCTGTAAATATTTATGAAGCTAGTTTAAGATATTTAGTTGCTATGGCATCTTACAAACTTTTTGAAAATATTTCATTACATTTTACTTATTATAGTTCTTCTAGTATTTTGGTATCTTTTCCCAAAGAAATTACCTTTTTGCCAGAAATGTTTCAAAAAATTAAAGAAGAAATGCATTTGTTAGTATCGCAAAAATTAGATATTACCAAAAAGAAATTGCCCCTTGAAAAAGCCTTGCAAATTTATCAATCTTTGGGATTTGGGGATAAAATTAGTCTCCTCAAACAAAAAACTCCTTCCTTTGCTACCCTTTATTTTTGCCGAAACTATTGTAATTATATGTATCAAGGTTTAGTTCCTAACACTAGTTATTTAGATAAATATCATTTATTTTATCATCAAAATGGGTTTGTTATGCAATTTGCAACTCCTTTTAGTGATGAAAAAATTCCTCCTTTTCAACAAGAACCTCTATTTGAACAAATGCTTACTCAAAGTTTGGCTTTTAAAAAAGCTATTCAAATGCAAAATGTTTCCCAAATTAATCAATTTGCCAAAACTGCTCAAAGTCAATTTAATTTAATTAATCTTGCAGAAATTAATCATCAAAATCAGTTGCAACAATTAAGTGCTAAAATTGCTAAACGTGCCTCCAATCTTAAAATTATTAATATTTCGGGTCCTTCTTCTAGTGGAAAAACTACATTTGCTAAAAGATTACAATTACAATTACAAGCGTTTGGAATTTGTACTTTTATTATTGCTATGGATAATTATTATTTGCCTTTGAAAGATATTCCCAAAGAAAAAGATGGCATCTCCTTTGATTTTGAAAGTATTGATGCCTTAAATATTACTTTATTTAATCAAAATATCTATGATTTGCTGACTTGCAAAAAGACTACTATTCCCCAATTTGATTTTGTTACTCGTAGTCATACCCAAAAAGATATTCAAACCCATAATCATATTATTTTGGTAGAAGGAATACACGCCATAAACCCTAAACTTACTCCTTTTATTCCAAGATTACAAAAATTTCAAATCTATATTGCCCCACAACATCAATTATCACTAGATTTCCACAATCCTTTACATTTAACCGATGTGAGGTTTTTAAGAAGAGCTATAAGAGATTATATTTCTAGGAATACTACTATTTTAAGGACTTTTGAGTTTTGGGATTCTGTGCGAAAAGGGGAGTTTAGATGGATTTATCCTAATCAACAAGAAGCTGATTTTGTTTTCAATTCTGAATTAATTTATGAATTTAATGTTTTGAAACCATATTTAATTCCTTTGTTATTGCAAATTCCTGAAACAAGTAAGTATTTTGATAAAGCTCAGTATTTTTTAAATTTGTTAAGTTTTTTTAAATCTTTTGATTCTAATTTAGTGTTTCATGAGTCTTTGTTAAAAGAATTTATTGGTGGGAGTCCTTTTTATTTTTAGATTATTTTATAATTAAATATTTTGTTATATGGAAAGATTAACTTTTGCAAAAGTTAATCTTTTTTGTTGAAAAAGATATATTATATAAATGAGGATGTATAAATTATAATTGCAGTATTTAAGGCAAAAACTTATCAATATGCAGTTGTATCACAAAAATAGTTATATTCATGTTATAATTAAGCTGTAAAAAGTTATTATATTTTAATATTTAAGTGTATAAAGATATTTAAATATAATTTATTCAAAAATATTCATACACAAAATATTGATGTGAGGAACTTTATGTATCAGAAAAAAATTTTAATTAGATTTGGAGAATTATTTTTAAAAGGAAAAAATAAAAAAGCTTTCATTAATACATTAAGACAATTATTACAAAATAAAATTAAAGACCTTTGCAACGTTCAAATGTATTTTAAATATGATTATGCTTATCTAGAATATATTTATGATGCAAGTTTAGAAAAAGAAATTCTTAAAAGATTATCTTATGTATCGGGAATTTCTTCTTTTGTTGTAGTAAGTCAAGCAAGTAGACAATTAGATGATATTGTTCAAAAAGCTTGTTTATTGTTGCAAGAAAAAATTACAAAAAATACTTCTTTTAAAATAGAAACCACTAGAAAAGATAAAAGTTTTGCTTTAAAAAGTTTGGAACTTACCCAACAAATTGCTCCTTTAATTTTAAAGCAGTTTGAAGGTAAATTAATAGTTGATGTTAAAAATCCTCAAGTTATTTTATATGTTAGTATTAGAAAAGAAAACAATTATATTTATTTAAAAAGTGATGAAACTCAAGCTTTAGGAGGGTTTCCTGTTTCTTCTGGTGGTAGAGGAACTGTTTTGATGAGTGGTGGTATTGATTCTCCTGTAGCTGCTTATTTGGCGATGAAAAAAGGTATTACAGTAGAGTTATTGCATTTTGAATCAAGCCCTTTAACTCCTTTAGAATCAATCCAAAAAGTAATTGATTTAGCTAAAGTTTTGAGTCGTTATGCTTTTGGTAATCAAATTAAATTGCATTTAGTGCCTTTTAGATATTTGCAAGAAACAATTACTAAAACAGTTCTAGATTCTTATATCATTAATGTTATGCGTCGGATGATGTATCGTTTAGCTTCTCAATTTGCTTTTCAAAACAATCATTTATGTTTAATTAATGGCGAATCAGTAGGACAAGTAGCAAGTCAAACTTTGGAAAGTATGCAGACAACCACTCAAGTAACGAGTATGACTATTTTAAGACCTTTAGTTACTATGGATAAAAATGAAATAATTAAAATAGCTAAACAAATTGATACTTTTGATATTTCTATTCGTGCTTTTCATGATTGTTGTACTCTTTATTTGCCTCAAAATCCCACCACTAAACCAACTATTCTAAAAGCTAAAAGAGAAGAGCAAAAAATAGATTATTTTCCCTTATTAAATGATGCTTTGCAAAATACAATTACTCTAAATATAGACCAACATTTGCAATTTAATATCTGTGATTATGGTTTTTTTGATGTAAAAGAAGCAATTAAGCATTTTTGCGAACAAAATCCGGAGCAAACAATTGTAAGTCAATATTAAAATACAAAAGATAAAAAACAATTCAATAAAATAATATTCAATAAAATAATATTCAATAAAATAATATTCAAAAAGAGCTTAAAATGCAAATTAATTTTATATTTTTATGCTTTACTAATTGCATTCAAAGGAACATTTATGATTACATCGAAACAAAATCCTACTTTTAAAAAATTAAAAAAATTACAATTAAAAAAATATCGCGATTTATATCAACAATTTTTAGTATATGGTGATCATCTCATTGAACAAGCACAAAAAAACAACGCTGTTGTTACCATTTTTACTTCTAATGAGGAAAAACCAGGGATTTTTATTGCGCCTTCTTTGATGAAAGAATTATCTCAAACTAAAACTGTCTTTGAGCAAATGGCTCTTTGCAAACCTACCTCAGAGAATAATTTATTGTCTGATAAAATTTTAGTTTTGGATGATATTCAAGACCCTGCTAATTTAGGAGCTTTAATGCGTTCTGCTAGTGCTTTTGGGTTTAATCAAGTTTTTGCCAGTTTTCATAGTGCTGATTTTTATCATGAAAAAACTATTAGATCAAGCCAAGGTGCCTTATTTTCGCTTTCCTTAAAAAGAGGCAATACCAAATCCTTTTTAGAAGGAATTAAAGAAAAAAACTATTCTATTTTTAGTGCTTTTCCCCAAAAAGCCAATATTACTATGGAAGATGCTAAAAAATATCCTAAAAAAGTATTAGTTTTAGGAAACGAAGGACAAGGGATTTCTTTGGAAACAGAAGCCCTTTCTGATTATTTTGTAAATATTTGCACTCAAAATGTCGAAAGCCTAAATGTTGCAGTTGCAGGAAGCATTTTAATGTATCTTTTGTAATTACCAAAGATAAAAATTTATTGCAAAAAAATAAAACAATAAAATATCATAAAACACATTATAAAATAAATAAAATAATAAAGAGGTTTAAAAATGAATATATTACATGATATTAATCCTGAAAGAATTACCAAAGAAGAGTTTATAGTAGTTATTGAAATTTCTCAAGGAAGTAAAAAAAAATATGAGATTGACAAAGAAACAGGTCTTTTGTTGCTTGATCGTTTTTTGACAACTGCTTTTCGATATCCGATTAATTATGGATTTGTTCCTTTAACTCATTGTGAAGACAATGATCCTTTAGATGTTTTGGTGTTATCTCAAGAAATCCTAGATCCTATGACTTTGGTAAAATGTCGTCCTTTGGGAGTAATTAAAATGATTGATAATTATGAATTAGATGAAAAAGTAATTGCAGTTCCTGTTTTTGATAAGTATTTTTCTCATTTACAAGATTTAAAAGATATGCCTTTGCCAATGATTGCAGAAATTAAGCATTTTTTTGAAAATTACAAAGCTTTGGAAAAGAAAAAAGTAGTTATTGAAGCTATACAAGATAAACAAGCAGCATTTAGTGCTATTGAAACAAGTCTTTTAACTTATCAAAAAGTTATTAAACCTTCTTTAAAGAAAGAAAAAAAGCAATAAAAACCTTCTTATATTTTTGCAAATAAAGTTTATTTGTGTTTTGCCTCCATATCATTTTTCAGTTTTAATAAGGATCAATTGTAATTAAATTATTTGATTAATATTTGATTAAAATGTTTGAAAAGAAAAGATTTGACAATAATATTGGTGATAAATATACTGTACAACAAACTTATTTTTAAAAAAACTTACTAACTCAAATTTGATTATTGCATTTATTTCATTTTGCAAAGGAAAAGTTTAAATTATGAAAACAATTATCACTAATAAAAAAGCATTTTATGATTATTCTTTAGAAAAGAAAAAATATCAAGCAGGAATCAAATTATTAGGAAGCGAAGTAAAATCAATTAGAATAGGAAAAATTAATTTATTAAACTCCTATATTCATATCAAAAATGAAGAAGCTTTTATAGTGAATATGACTATTTTAAAATATCCTTTTAGTTGTTGTTTGGCATATGATGAAAATAGAACTAAAAAGCTTTTGTTGCAAAAACATGAAATTATCCAAATTCAAAACAAAATTAAAACTCAAAAATTGTCTGTTATTCCTTTAAAAGTTTATTTTAATAAAAATTTAGTTAAATTAGAAATTGCCTTAGCTAAAGGTAAGAAACAACACGATAAAAGAAATGCTTTAAAAGACTTTGATGCTAAATTGCGTATTCAAAAAACATTAAAAAACTTTAATCAAAAACAATAACCCTTAACCCTTGTATTTTTTAATGAATAAAAAACCAATTTTAAAAATCCCCAACTTAAATTGCTTAATATTTTGTATTTTTTTGTAGTTTAACAATAATTTATAACAATTAAATTTTTGCAATAATAATGATACAAAATAATCAATTATTTTGTATTTTTTGCTTTTATGCAGATATCAAATTAGACAATAATTAAGGACTCAATAATGAAAATTTCTAAAACGCGTTTTATTAAGTTTTTAAAAGTTTTAAAATATTTGAATTTTAAGTTTTTGTATCAAAATAAATCTCAGTTTCTTTTGGATTTTTCCAATGAACTCAAAGATTTAATTAATGAAGAAACTTATGCTAAAAAACTTGCTTTTTTACAAGAAAATCTAAGCGATCAAGACGAATATCAAGCTGTTTTAAACCAAAAACATTTAAACATTATGCAACCTTATTACAAACAATTAGAGCTTTTGGTAGGTTCTTATTTGGAAAAACATTTTCCAGGAGAAGTTATTTTTTCTTTGGAAACTTATCAACAAAAAAAGTTTCAAATGAATAAACAAGGATATCAATTTTATTGTTTTTTAGATGGATATCAAGAAGACAAAACTACTATTCGTATTTTTGAAACTAAAACTACTACTAGCAAAAAATTCTTAAAATTGCAATTTGTAAACGATAACAAAGAAAAAATGCCCTTTTTCCATTATACAAGTCCTAACACCTTATCACCTTTTTGCAAGGGCTCCAATCAAGACAACCCATCTTATCAAAAAAAAATGCAAACTTTTTTTAATCCCAAATCACAAGAAGGAAAATACATCTATGATTTAACTTATCAAAGATGGGTAATTGAAAATAATTTAACTGAGGCACAAAAAAAGAAAAAAATAGAGTATTATTTGGTAGTTCTTAATTCGGATTATGTTTATGATTGCAAAAGTTGTAATGCGGCTTTGGATCCTAACTTGCTTACTTTTATTGATTTGACTTTGATTACACAACAAGGAACTCAAATATTAGAAAATGATGCCAATCTTTTAATTTCTTATTTGTCTTCAAAAACTAACAAGCTAAACGACACTTCTGCTTATTATTTGTTGCCTGAAAAAATCCTTCATTTTTATGAAAACATCCCTTCCAAAGACAGTATTTTTACTTATTTTTATAATCATTTAGGTTTTTTTGACTCCCAAAACAAACAAAAACACGAAACACAACAGTTAATTTTGCAACAATATTATCATGTTTCTGACATTCCTTTTGCTTGGTTGAATCGTTTTGATAACAAAGTGCAACAAAAAGTTACCCAAAAAAAGCTTCCTTATTATTGTTTTGATAAGATTAAAGCAGGGTTGCAAACTCTAAAATACCCTCTTTATTATTTAGATTTTGAGGCTTTTCCGTGTCCTTTTCCTAGATTTAAAGGCGAAAAACCCTATACTCAATCCTTATTTCAATTTTCACTTCACATCGAAAAAGCCCCTGGTTTGTGCAACAAAGATAAAAATCACGTTTCTTTTTTGGCACCCGATCACGCCGATTACAGAAAAACCCTATTAGAAAAACTAACCAATGCCATTTTAGATGATGGAGGCTCCATTATTGTTTATCATAAAGCTTTTGAAAAAACACGCCTTCAAGAATTATCTTTGCTTTTTCCTGAATATTCCTTGCAAATCCAAAACATTATTGCGCGTATTTTCGACCTTAAAGACCTTCTAAAAGGCAGCAAAACTTTTTATCAAAACCTAGGATTTGATTCCGAACAAGCCGCAGGCATTAATTTTTATCATCCCCATTTGCAAGGTTCTTTTTCTATCAAAAAAATTACTCCTTTATTTTGCAATTTGAATTATCAAAATTTAGTTATTCAAAATGGTATTGAGGCTTTTTTAACTTATATTCAACTGCCTAAAATGTCTCCTTTGCAATTTCAAGCGCAATTTCAAGCCTTAGAAAAATATTGCAAACAAGATACTTGGGTAATGGTAGAAATTTTGAAAGGACTTATCAGCCAAACCCAAAAACCTAATTTCTTATATTTAACTCCTAAAGATATTGTCCAATAGTCAAATTTATTATTTTTATCTCCTTTTTACTCACAAAATTCCTTAAGGATGCATAAAAAATTGTTATTTTCCTTGGGAAATGATATAATTATATTATGAGTTATTTTTTTTCATCAAAAGATAAAAATGGTGTTTGTAACAAATCACTGTTTTTTTTATTTTGTATCTGGTTTTAGTTGGTTGCGTTTGTTAATTTTAAATTCGCCCACATCTAACAAGATGCATTTACTAGGAGGTATCGTTTGATTAGTAAGAATTTTTTTAAACTTTTAGATAAAATCGCTCAAGAAAGAGATTTAGATAAAGACCAAGTTATTGATGCTTTTGCTAAAGGATTGATTTCTGGTTGCAAAAAAAATCATAAAGTTAAAAGCTGTAAAATCCAGTTAAAAGAAGACAAAAGCGAAATTATTTTATATAAACAATTTTTGGTTGCCGACGAAGCTACTATGAGCACTATTAATTTAAAAGAGTCAACTCCCATTACTCTTGAAGAAGCCCAACAAATTAAGCCTCATGCCAAAATAGGTCAAGTAATTGATATTAAAGTTGATCCTAAAGATTTTAATCTATACGCTGTCAAAGAATTTAAAAATCAATTCAACGAAGAGCTTACCAAAAAGAAAAGAGAAAACATTTATAATTTTTTCAAACAACAAGAAGGCAAATTAATTAGCGCTAAAATTATTTCGGAAAACGATAAATTTTATAATTTGGAATTAGAAAAAGAAATTACTACCTTGCTGCCTAAAAAAGAAATTGCTTCCAATAATGAAATGCAAGTAGGCGAAAGAATTCAAGTTTTTTTGTCAGAAGTAAGAAAAACTACTAAATGGCCTAAGATTTTTGTCAGTTGTAATCATGTGGGACTTGTAGTTAAAGTGTTAGAAGAAAATATTCCTGAAATCCAAGAAGGCATCGTTAAAATTGCAGGGGTTGCCCGCATTTCTGGCGAACGTACCAAAATTGGTTTATTGTCCTGCGACGCTCAAGTAGATGCCATTGGCTCTTGTATTGGCGAAAGAAGTAACCGTATTAAAAATGTTATCAAAATCCTTAAAGGCGAAAAAGTTGATTTATTTGTTTGGAGCGACGATCCCCAAGAACTTATTGCAAATGCCCTCAAACCTGCTTCATGCCTTCAAGTTGTCATCAAAGACGACATTAACAAATATGCTCTTGCAATTGTTCCTGACGACCAATTTTCTTTAGCGATTGGTAAATTAGGTAAAAATGTTAAATTAGCAGTGGAAGTAACTAAGTGGAATATTGATATCAAAACCTTAGATCAAGCCCAAACAGAAGGATTAATTTAATTGTAATGACTGTTTTGCGAACTTGTATAGTTTCTAAAAAAATTCAAGATATCAAAAAAATGATTAGAATAAATAGCACTAAACAAGGAAAAGTAGCTGTTGATTTTAATTTAGCACTTCAAGGAAGAGGAGCATATCTAACTTTAAAACTTGAATATGTTATTTTGTCGCAAAAAAAGAAACTTTTAGATAAAAAACTCAAAACCAAAGTTCCTGAAGAAATATATCAAACTCTTTTAAAATTGATTGCTTTGCAAACTTAGCAAACATTTTTATATTTTATTTATGCATTTTTCCATCTTTGAAATATTTTTTGTTCACTTCACACTTCACATTTTTTATTTTGTGCCCAATTTATTTTTTATGTTGCAATCTTTTATTTTCATGCATTAAAAATTATTAAAATTAAAGGAGGGATGTAAATGACCCTTAACAAAAAAACAAATAATGAAAATTCATCCAAAACTACCCCTAAATTATCCAAGGAAACGGATTTGCGAAACGATTTTGCTAGTAAAAACTATGTTTTTAATCCCCAAGACAAAGTTTTTCAAATCGCTCAAGTTTTTGGCATTACCAGTGCTGTTTTAATTAAAAAATTATTACAATTAGGACTTAAAGCAGATGTTAATCAAACCTTAGAAAAAGATATTGTTGAACTTTTAGCCAAAGATTACAATATTCAAGTAAGCGAACCCCAAGAAAAACAATCCCCACCACAACTTCAACCGCAAACACCTTCCCTCACTAAAACCAAACCCAACCAAAAACTTAATTTGCAAAAAAAATCGCCCATTGTAACTATTATGGGACACGTTGACCACGGCAAAACCACCCTATTAGATGCCATTCGAAAAACTCGTGTAGTTGATCAAGAATTTGGAGGCATTACCCAACACATAGGAGCTTATCAAGTTGAATACCAAGGCAATAAAATAACTTTTATTGATACTCCAGGACATGAAGCTTTTGATAAGATGAGGGCTAGAGGAGCTAAAATTACTGATATTTGTATTTTGGTAGTAGCAGTTGATGATTGTGTCAAACCACAAACCTTAGAAGCCTTGAAGCACGCCCAAGAAGCCCAAATTCCTATTATTGTTGCTTTAAATAAAATTGATAAACCCAATAATAACACACAACAAATTATGCAAGAATTATCTAGTTATGATTTGTTGCCTGAAGAATGGGGCGGCACTACTCCTTATATTGCTATTTCTGCTTTAAAAAGAGAAGGTTTGGAAAAAATATTAGAAATTATTCTTTTAGTTAGTGAAATCCAAAATTTACAAGCTAATCCCGATCAAAAAGCTCAAGGAACAGTTATTGAGGCAAGCCTTGATAAATCTTTAGGGTTGGTGGCTACTTTTATTGTAAGTGATGGAAACCTCAAAGTAGGCGATATCGTCGTTGCTGGAGCTTCTTATGGAAAAATTCGTTCCATGGAAGATGAAAACAAAAAAACACTAACCAAAGCCTTACCTTCGCAACCTGTGCGTGTTGCAGGATTAAAAGAAGTGCCTCAAGCAGGAGATATTTTTTACGCCGTTGCTAATGAAAAACAAGCACGCCAAATTGTAGCCGAAAAAAAAGCCCAAACTAAAGAAACTTTAGCCAAAACCCTTTCACCTCTTCATTTAGAAGATATTTTACAAGACTTAGAAACCGAAAAACCGCAAGAACTAAATATCATTTTAAAAGCTGATACTCAAGGAAGTTTGGAAGCGCTTCAAGGTATGATTGCCAAAATTAAAGTATCTGATCTTAAAGTGCAACTTTTGCGCGCTGCTGTTGGCACCATTACAGAAACAGATATTGCTTTTGCCAAATCATCAGACAGTTTTTTAATAGGCTTCAATATCAAACCTGCTTCTTCCACACTCAAATCTGCTCAAAGACAAGAAGTAAAAATTACTATTCATAATGTTATTTACCGCATTATTGAAGATATTGAACAAAAATTAAAATCTATGATTAAGCCTATTTTTGAAGAAGTGGTTACTGGTAAAGTAGAAGTAAGAAAAATTTTTAATATCAGTAAAGTTGGCAATATTGCTGGTTGTTATGTGACACAAGGTATTGTCAATAATAGCGATTTTGCCAAAGTAATGCGCAATGATGAAGTTTTATTTAAAGGTAAAATTGCATCCTTAAAACATCTCAAAGACAACATTAAATCTGCCAAACAAGGTTATGAGTGCGGCATTTTACTTAATGGTTTTAATGATTTTGAAATTAATGATATAATAGAAACATCTAAACTAAGCAAAGTAGAGGAATAAAAAATGGTAACAACAGCTGAAAGACTGTCTAGTCTAATTCAAAAAGAATTGGTGTTAATTAATGATGTTATTCAAGACGAACAAATAGGATATATTAATTTAACCGATGTTAAAGTAACAAAAGACTTGTCTTTTGCTAATGTTTATTACACTATTTTAAGCGATGATCCAACTGTTTTGAAATTAACAGAAGAAACTATTGAACAAAATAAAGTTGTTATTCGGTTGGAATTAGCTAAAAAAATTAAAAATTTTCGTAAAATACCTGATTTAGTTTTTAAATATGATAAATCTTTATCTTATGGACTCCGTATAGAAAATATTTTAAAAGATATTAATAAATAATTCTTTCTTTGTTATTTGTTTCAATAATTTATATAAGGGATGCTTTAATAAAGGCATCTTTTTTCTTTATTGGCGTTGGTATTTTGTTATCTTTTTTATTAAAAATAATTTGCGCACAAAATACAAAAATTAAAATCACTTTTCTTTGTGCAATTCCAAAAAATAATGTAATTAGTAAAATAATTCAAATATATAATTGCAAAAATAAATTTGCAAACGGCTTTTGTTTTGCTTTTTTGTTTTTGCTTATCATAAATAATAAAATGAAATAATAAAACACAACAAAAAGAAAGGAAAAACGATGAAACTTATTGTAGGTTTGGGCAATCCAGGTACCAAATTTGTAAACACTCGTCATAATGTTGGTTTTGGTGTTGTTGATTCTTTTTTAAGTCAAAATAAATATCAAATCTTGAAGGAAGACAAAACCGCCCACATTTATCAAATTAATTTTAACAACCACCAATCATTATTGATTAAACCACAAACGTATATGAATTTATCAGGTGAAGTGGTAAAAAAAATTATAAATAAATATCGCATTAAGATAGAAAATATTTTAGTTATTGTAGATGATATTTATTTGGATGAAGGCAAATTAAAGTTAAAAATGCAAGGTGGTCATGGAGGGCATAACGGATTAAGGAATATTATTGATCGTTTAGGCACTAAACAATTTAAAAGGTTGAAAATAGGAGTAAGTTTAGATTCTTGCATGCCTTTGGATCAATATCTTTTAACGCCTGTCAATGCAAGCAGTCAAAAAAATATTTTAAAAAACATTAATATTATTAATAAAATTATATTTAATTTTATCCAAGATGTGGATTTTAATATTTTAATGAATGGGTATAATTCTAAACTTTGATTTTGTATTACCCATTATTATTTATTTGAAAATAAATGATTTCTTAATTGAACAAATTTATAAAGGCATAAAAAAAGAGCAAATATGAAAATATTTGCTCTTTTTATTTATTTTATTTCTTCTTTTAAATCTATTTTTGTGATTTTGATTTGAGAAATTACTTTATCATTGTGTTTTAAGATTGTAAATTTAAAATTCTTGTAAATGATTTCGGTATTTTTGTCATTTGGTTTGGGGAATCTTCCCAATTGTCCTATTAAAAAACCACTTAAAGTATCATAATCTTCAGTGCTAAATTCTAATTTAATTGCTTCTGCGACCTCTTCTAAATCAGCAAATCCATTAACAATATATTCATTTTTGGCAACTTCTTTAATCATTAGCTCTTCGTTGTCGTATTCATCCGAAATTTCACCTAAGATCTCTTCAATTAAATCCTCAAAAGTAATTATTCCAGCTGTGCCACCATATTCGTCAATTACTATTGCCATATGGGTTTTGGTTTTTTTCATTTCGCGGAAAAATTCATTAGTATTTTTTGTATCTGGGACCAAATAAGGTTTTCTAATGAATTTTTTCAAATCAAAAATTTTATTTGGGTTTGAGGACATTAAATAATTAAAAATATCTTTAACATGTAAAATGCCTATAATATTATCAATACTATTTTCATAAACTGGAAAACGTGTGTATTTTTCATTTTGGATAGTTTTAATTAATTCTTTTTTGTTAATTTCAACATCAATTGCAACTACTTCGGTGCGGTGGCGCATTACTTCAGAAATGTTTGTGTGATCAAATTCAAAAATATTTTGAATCATTTTATTTTCATCTTTGTCAATGATGCCTTTTTGATAACTTGAAGTTAACATTAAGCGTAGTTCGTCTTCTGAGACTTGTATGCTATTTTTGTTAGGATTTAGTCCAAAAACAATAAGAAAAAGATCACTTACTTGAGTCAAAATCCAAACCAAAGGCGTAATTAACCAAGCAATTAAGGAAATAGAACCAGAAAAAAGATAAGCAATTTTGGAAGGTGCATGCATTGCTATGCGTTTAGGAATTAATTCTCCAAAAATAATAGAAAGGGTAATAATTAAAGCCTCAATTCCGATGTTATGTAATGAAAAATGCCCTTCTGTTTCTCTTAGCCAACAAGATGTTACAATATTTCCTTGAAAAAAAGTAATGATGTGAATCATAATTTGAATTACTGATAAAAAAGTGGTTGGTTTGGCTTTGATTTTTTTGACTCTTAGAGCATTTTTATTGCCCTTTTTGATATCTAATTCAATTTTGCTTTCGTTAGTAGAAATAAAAGATATTTCGCAAGCTGCAAAAAAAGCATTTAATGCGATTAAAATAATCAATATGACTATCGGATTCATAAGAAAAAACACCTTTTGGCATTAATGAACATTTTATTATTTGCTAAATTTGATTTTTTACCCACAAACGTCTTTTTTTCAAAGATCTTTATTGTGCTAAATTTTATACTATCACTATCGTCCATATTTTTTTGAAATAATACCTCGCTTTTAATTTATATTTTTAATAACTAACTGATTTCATTTTAACATAAATAATAAAAAATGTCAATTTATAAAGTAAAATAATTGCTGGTTTTTCATTGTTTTTTGCTCGCTTTTGTGGTACATATTTTTTTGTTAATGGAAAATAAAAGCAATAAAAAAGAATAGTAATTTTATTTGGGTGTTTCTTTTGGTTTTGTGATTTTTTTGTGATTTGTGGTAATTGAAAAAATTGATGACTATTTTCAAAAACTTCTGTTTGCTATTATTGTTGCCTTTTGGTTTGGCGTTTCTTTTTTTGCCTCCATGCAATTTTAATTTATCTTTGTATTTTATAATTTGTTTACAATAAATTAGCAAACCTATCAAAAATAATTAAAGCATCTTGGTGAATGTTGTTTTCCAAAATAAAATCTAGATCCAAAGGCCAAATGCTATATTTTAGTGTCAATAAACAGCGATAACGGTTATTTTTTTTAGGAATAAGTGATAAAACAGGACCTAAAACAGTTATTTTGTGTGAAAAGCGATTGGCCAATACTGCTTTGATGCGGTAAGCAATATCAAAAGTTTTTTTAAAATCTTTATGAGAGATTAAAATTTGGCTCAGGTATCCAAATGGAGGGTTTTGTGACATTTTTCTTTCTTCTAAAAGTTGTCTCAAAAACTCCTTTTCTTCATATTTGACTGCCGCATTAATTGAAAAATGGTCTATATTATAGCTTTGCACAATTACTTTGCCTTGTTCTTTTCTGCCACAACGTCCTGCTGCTTGAATGAGTAATTGAAAGGTTTTTTCTGAGCCTTTAAAACTAGGAATTTTGAGTAAATAATCTGCCATTAAAATACCTACTAAAGTAACTTTGTGAAAGTCAAGTCCTTTGGCAATCATTTGAGTTCCTAACAAAATATCTGCTTTTTCTTGATTAAAATCGTTCCATAATTTTTCGTATTGACTAATTTTTGTGATAGTATCTGAATCAAATTTGATAAGTCTTGCTTGCAAAAATTCTTTTTGGAGATAAGCTTCGATGTATTCGATACCAACGCCTACTTCTTTTATTTGTTCTTTGTAGCAGCGCATGCATTTTGGTGTAAATTGCTCTTTATAGTTGCAATGACTACATTTTAATAGTTCTTGTTTTTGATAAAAAGTAAGGCTATTGTTGCATTTATGGCATTTGGGGACAAAGCCGCAAAAACGACATAAAACAAATGGTGCAAAACCTTTAGTGTTGATAAATAAAATGGCTTGTTGTTGTTTGGCTAGAACTTCCCTTAATGAATGTTTGAGGGTTTGGGAAAAAGGTTCTAAATTGCCTTTTTTTAATTCTTCTTTCATGTCTACAAGTTCGATGGGAGGTAAAGCATCAATTAAAGCTCTTTTGGTAAGGCTTAAAAGTTGATAATTTTGTTGTAAAACTTGATAATGACTTTCCAAAGAAGGAGTAGCGCTTCCTAAAATTAAAGGAATTTTGTGGTATTTAGCCCTTATTTGTGCCAAGGTTCTTGCATCATAAGTGGCGCGCTCTTTTTCTATTAAAGCCTCGTCGTGTTCTTCGTCAATGACGACAATTCCTAAATTATTTAAAGGAGCAAAAATAGCACTACGAGTGCCTAAAACAATGCAGACTTGTTGTTCTTTGATTTTTAAAAATTGGTCTAAATGTTCTTTGGGGCTTAAATAACTGTGTAAAATAGCTATATTTTTGTTTGTGAATTTGGCTTGGAGGCGTTGCATTAAAGGAGCTATTAATATTACTTCAGGTACCAATAATAAAACTTGTTTATTTTGATTGAGAACTTTGGTAATTAAATGGAGATAAATTTCAGTTTTACCTGAGCCTGTTTTTCCGTGTAAAAGATAAGTTTTGTGGTAGTTAAGATTTATTTTTTGTGCTATTTGTTGTTGTTCTTCATTCAAAATTATTTTTTTGTCTTCTGCAAGTAAATCAAAGTTGTGATTTAGAACTATACTTATTTTTTGTTCTGTTTGTAAAAGAATCTTTTTGCGGATTAAGGATTGAATAATGCTGTTTGAAGTCAATTCTAAGGCTTTTTTTCTTGTGATTTCTTGAGTTTTTA
>NZ_BBIY01000026.1:0-11177 GCF_000744065.1 'Chrysanthemum coronarium' phytoplasma | reverse complement strand
TTTTCCTTTGTTTGAAACTACTCAAGAAGACCTGCCCCAACCAGATCTTACTTTGGAAAACTCAAATACTTCCAACCGTCTTTATTCTTTGCATCATCCTTTTACTGCTCCTTGTGATATTGCTATTTTGAAAAGCAATCCTCAAAAAGCTCTTGCCAAAGCCTATGATTTAGTTTGGAACGGCTACGAAGTGGGTGGTGGTTCGTTAAGAATTAACAATCCCCAAACGCAAGAATTAATTTTTAGTCTTTTAGGATTTTCACAAGAAGAAGTGCAAACTCGTTTTGGTTTTTTAGTCGAAGCCCTTAAATACGGCACCCCACCTCATGGAGGAATTGCCCTAGGTCTTGATCGTCTTGTGATGTTGTTTACCAAAACCAACAACATCAAAGATGTTATTGCCTTTCCTAAAACCCAAAGTGCCAAAGATTTGATGTTAGAAGCTCCCAGCGCAATTGACCAAGAACAACTCAACACCCTAAAACTCAAATTCAAATGCAATTGTAATTAAGGATGTTTCATGAAAACTATCAAACTTGCTTGTAGTCTAGATGCCAATCAAACCTATATTATAGCTGTAAGTGGCGGTGTTGATTCAATGGCTTTACTTCATTGTTTGGTGGCACAAAAAATAAAACTGCAAGTTGTGCATTTCAACCATTTAGCGCGCCCTAATGTTTGGAAAGATAAAGAATTAGTCCAAAGTTATTGCCTGCAAAACTCCCTTTGTTTCCATTATTTTGAACTTAACTGCCCCCAAAAAAACTTTCAAGCCCAAGCGCGTTTATTAAGACAACAAAAATTAATGCAAATAGCTACAAAGCACCAAACTCCTTTTATTTTAACAGCCCATCATTTAGATGATTTGGCAGAAACTATTTTACAAAAAATAACTAGAAGCAGCACTTTGCTAGGTTATAGTGGCATGCAGATCCAAACTTCTTGGCAAGATTTCATTTTTTTGAAACCTTTTTTATACGTTCCCAAAGCCAAAATCATAAGTTATGCTGCTTTTTATCAAATCCCTTTTTTGGAAGATTACACCAATCAAAACCTCACTTATCAAAGAAACCAAATCAGGCACCAAGTTATTCCTTACTTAAAAACCCAAACTAGTTTTTTGCAAAATATCCCAAAATACCAACAAACTCTTTTGCAAGCCTATAATTTTATTCGCAAACAAACTCTTTTATTTCTTACAAAAAACACAAATCATAGTTGTAACCCACCAAACTCTTTTGCACTTGCACCTTTTTTAAACCTTGATTTAGTTATTCAAAAAGATATCATTTTATTATTATTAGAACAACAAAATATTACTAAAAGTTTTATTTTTATCCAAAATATCATCAAAGGCATTAACAATCCTTATAAGCCTAATTTATCTTGGCATCTTAATTTTGAGTGGCATTTAATTAAAGATTACAAGCACATTACATTAATGAGGCCTGCACCACCACTTTCCTTTGCTTTGTCAAAACCTTTGTTGTGTGTTTCTACATGTAATCTTTGTCTTGCTTGCATTTCTCCTTCGTTACAATCCCTCAATTATAATCCTCAAAAAGTTAGTTTTCCTTTAAAAGTGCGTTTGCGCCAACCAAAAGACACATTAAAATTTAGTTTTGGCACTAAAAAATTGAAAAAATTTTTAATTGAAAAAAAAGTTCCCCTTACTCAAAGAAATAATTTATGGTTAGTAGTAGACAATCTAGACAATATTTTATTTATTCCTCACTTATATATCAACCTAACTTTAGGAAACCAATCCAAGATTTATTTAGCTTTTAAAAACTTTTTTACTTCTTCAAATTGTTTTTCTCAAACAAATTAAAAATGAGAATCCAAAAAAATAAATGCAGAAATTACATCCATCCCAAACTAAACTCCAAACATTAAAATATTTGATTTCAATGTTTAACTCAAAGATAATTTCTTGCAAGAAAGGCTAATTTATGTCATTTTTTGATAAAATTTTTAAAAAATTCCATATGGGCGTCCTTTATTTTGCTGTAATTTTAATAGGTGCCACTTTTATTTATTGTTATTTTACTAAGAATGCAAAAAAAGATAACAATACATTTGATGAACTTGCAAAAGATAACAAAATTGAAAAAATTATTTATGAACCTCACTATTTTAATTCATATTTTTGTAATGTTTTAGTTACTACTACAGACGGCAAAGTAATTGATTTTTTTAATATGCCTTGTGCAAAAGTATTTGAAAAAAAACCAAACGGCAAATACAAATATAAAATTGATTCTGTAGATCCTAGACCTTGGAATGGTTATGAACTTGTTGTTTGGGTATTTAGACAATGTTTAACAATGTTAATTTTTTACTGTTTTTTTCTCTTTTTTGCCGATACTATCAAACAAATGGGACAAGAAATTTTGGCATCCGCCCCTGGTAAAAAAGGTTCTAAAAGTCGCAAAGTTATTATCAATCAAAAAAGATTTACTTTTTCAGATGTAGCAGGAGCTGATGAAGAAAAAGAAGAAATGTCAGAATTGATTGACTTTTTAAAAAACCCGCGCAAATACGCTGCTATGGGAGCAAGAATTCCTAAAGGAGTTTTGTTGTATGGACCTCCAGGTACAGGAAAAACCTTACTTGCCAAAGCAGTTGCAGGTGAGGCAGGCGTTCCTTTTTTTGCTGCTTCAGGTTCTGATTTTGATGAAGTTTATGTAGGTGTTGGTGCTTCACGTGTCAGAGATCTTTTTAAAGAAGCTCAACTGGCAGCTCCTTGTATCGTTTTTATCGATGAAATTGAGGCAGTTGCTAGAAAAAGAGGCTCCAATATTGGTGGGAGTAACGGTTCTGAACAAACCTTAAACCAACTTTTAGTAGAGATGGACGGCTTTAACCAAAAAATGGGTGTTATTGTTATTGCAGCTACTAACCAACCCGAAGTTCTTGACTCAGCTATTTTGCGTCCTGGACGTTTTGACCGTCACTTTAATATTACTTTACCAAATGTTAAAGACCGTGAAGCTATCTTAAAATTACATGCAAGTAATAAAAAACTTTCAGAAGAAATTAGTTTAGAAGAATTAGCTAAACAAACCCCAGGTTTTAGTGGTGCTCAATTAGAAGGCACCTTAAACGAAGCTGCTTTATTATCTGCTAGAAGAAATGCTACTTTTATCAATAAAAAAGATATCAGCGAAGCTTTAGACCGTATTTTAATTGGACCTGCTAAAAAATCTAAAAAATACAATGACAAAGAAAAACGTATGGTAGCTTATCACGAAGCAGGACATGCTGTTATTGGAATTAAAATTCCTTTTGCCCAAATAGTGCAAAAAATCACCATTATCCCCCGCGGAAACGCAGGCGGATACAACTTAATGCTTCCTCAAGAAGAAACTTTCTTTTCTTCCAAAAAAACCCTATTAGCCCAAATTACTTCCTTTCTGGGCGGACGTGTTGCCGAAGAATTAATGTTTGACGACGTTTCTAACGGCGCTTACAATGATTTTAAACACGCTACGCAAATAGCTAAACTGATGGTAACTAAATACGGCATGAGTGATTTAGGACCAGTGCAATATTCAGGAAATACTTTCCAAAATGATTTTTCTGATCCTAAAGGTTTAGAAATTGACCAACAAATTCAAAAAATTATTGCTAATTGTTATCAACAAGCCAAACAAATTATTCAAGAAAACCAAGATTTGCTTGACACAATCGCTAAATATTTACTTGAAATTGAAACTCTTAATAAAAGAGATATTGATGAAATTGTAGCTACAGGAAAAATTGCTTGGTGGGAAAAAGAAAAAGAAGAAGCCAACAACCCAACCCAACCAACTTCTCAAATGCCTTCCAACAACGAAACAACTAGCACTGATACAACTCCTTTAAATGATGAATTGAAAACAACAACCAATTTAGACAACCAAGAATCAAACGAATCAAATCCAAAAAATAAGGAAACAACTTCTCCAGAAGTTGTGTCAACAGATTCCGAATAAACCCAAAACCAATCTATTTTTTCATTTCTAAAAATAGTTTTTTTCAAAAACCAAAAATATCTTTACAATTAACACCAATTTTAAGCTTGCTTAGAGTTGGTGTTCGTTATGATAATTTAAATTTATCACCAATGCTTTTTCTTGATTTTTTAACCTTTTTATTATTTTTTCTTTATTTTTGAAACCCAATTCTTTTACTACATTTTTTTAACTTTTAGAAAACAAGGCCTTTTACATGAATGAAAAAAAAGAGTTTCTTATTTCTGCCAGTGAGGCATTTCAACGTTTAGATCATTTTTTATTGACTCGCATTAATTTAAATAAAAGTCAATGTCAAAAATTAATTTTGGCACAACAAGTTTTGGTCAACTCCAAACCTGCGAAAAAAAGTTATTTGCTCAAAGCTCAAGACCTCATTACAGTTATTATCCCTCAAACTCAAGAATCTGTTAATTTACAAACTCCTCAAAATCTTAATTTAGACATCATTTACGAAGACCCCTATTTAGCAGTTATTAATAAATCTGCCAATTTGGTAGCACACCCTTCTTTAAGTTTTCAAGAAACAACCTTAGTTAATGGCTTGTTGTACCAATTTGCAACTTTAAGTCATGTAGATACCCAAAGACCTGGTATCGTGCATAGACTTGACAAAAATACTACTGGTTTATTAATTATTGCCAAAAATAATGATGTAAGCGACAAACTACAAATTGCGTTCCAACAAAGAAAAATTACCAAAATCTATTGGGCTTTAATTGAAGGTTTTTTAGAAGATAAAGGCACTATCAAACTGCCTATTGGAAGAAATCCTCATAATCGATTAAAAATGCAAGTTATTCCAGACGGTAAAACTGCTGTTACTCATTTTAAAACTTTGCAACGTTTTTCTCACTTTTCTTTGATGGAATTTAATTTGGAAACAGGAAGAACTCATCAACTAAGAGCACATTTTTCCTTCCTCAAACGTCCTATTATAGGAGATCTACTTTATGGTTCATCACACCATATTACTCCTTTAGGTCAATTTTTGCATGCCAAAATGTTAAAATTCAACCACCCTATCACCAATCAAAATCTTATTTTAGAAGCACCCTTACCTGCTAATTTTGAAAAGCTTTTACAATTTCTTAACAACTCCAATTAATGCTTGAAACTTTTTTATCTTTGCTTTATCATTTGTGTTTTAAACTTTTTATTTTTTTCACCCACTTTCCAATTTTCCAATCATTTAAATTCAAAAAAACAATAAACAAGGAATTATTTATGATTAAAATTAATAATCTTTCGAAAACTTTTTTCCTTAAAAAAGAAAAACTTCCAGTTTTACAAAACATTTCACTTGCAGTTTTGAAAGGAGAAATCTTTGGGTTAGTAGGAACTTCGGGTTCTGGCAAAACTACTTTATTAAAAATTATGAATGGATTTATGTTGCCTGATAAAAATGCTAATTCTTCCATGCAAAAAGCTTTTATTCATCTAGAAAGTGCTATGATTTTTCAAAATTTTAATCTTTTGAGTAATTTAAATGTTTTTGAAAATGTGGCTCTTCCTTTAGAAATAAGAAGCACTCCCGAAGAACAAATTACTACTAAAGTAAATAAAATGCTAGATTTTGTAGGACTTCGCCAATTTGCAACTGCCTATCCTAAAACGCTTTCGGGCGGACAAAAACAACGTGTAGCCATTGCACGCGCCTTAGTTTACGAGCCTAAAATTATTTTTTGTGATGAGCCTACTTTTGCCCTTGATGAAATGACAAGTCAAGAGATTTTGAAGTTATTGCAGACAACCAATCAAAAACTAAAAACTACCATTGTTTTGGTTTCTCATAATGTTGCAGTAATTAAAAGTTTGTGCCATCGTGTAGCTATTTTGGAGCAAGGAAAATTAGCTAAAATTGCTACCCTTAATCCTTCTTGTAAATTTGAAGCTACTTCTTATCAAAACATTTTTATCTAAATTTTATCCTTTTTTTATCCTTTTTTATCGCACAAATGTTTTTGTCCAACAAAATATTAATAAATAAAATTAATTAGAAAAGAGACACATTACATGTTTAAACTATCTTCTTTATCTTCCAAAACTAAAAAAAATCTATTATTTGCCTTATTAACTATTTCTTTTTTGTGTAATTTGCTTTTGGGTTATTTTCTTTGGGATGCTAAAAAATCTTTAGCTCATACCCCTTCAAACCAAAAAAACCATAAATTAACAGTAGCAACTGCTCTGCCAACTATTAAATATTTTTTAGAAGAATATGCCAAAGACCGTTTAAAAGAATACAATATTGATTTAGATGTTCAATATATAAGTTCTAGATTTAAACAAACCAATGAATTACTTTTAAACAAAAAAGTTGATGCTAAATTAGACGCTCATGTACATGATTTAAATATTTTTAATAAAGAAAATCCAAATATTCCAGATCAAGATAAATTAACGTTTAGCCAAGTAGTTTATTTAGCTAAATTTGGGCTTTTTGCTAAACCTAATACTTTTAATAATTTAGAAGGAATTAAAAGAAACAATCATCCTAACAACCTTAAAATTTTGATGCCACAAGACAATTTTCAACGTTCTTTAGCTTTGCGCGTGTTGCAAGAATTAAAAATTATTGAAGAAATAAACCCAGAACGCACTCTTAGCACCGAAGAACAATTTAATTTAAAAACTACAGATTTTAAACCTACTAATTTATATCCTGACATAGAATACACTACTGAATCGAATTTAATGACAATTACATCTAGATTTCTTGCTCCTAATGATTTTGATTTATGTCTTAATTATCCTACTCTTATGGGATTGGGAACAAATAATTTTATATCACTAGGAATAATGCAAAAACCCACTAATTTAGATGATATTATTTATTCTTATACCATTTCTTTAGTGACTACTAACAATAATAAAAATAACTGGAAAATTAAAATTTTACAAGATATTTTAAAAGAAGCAGAAGCTATTGCATATATGGAAAAAAGCCAATTTGCAACCAATTTTTATATGATTCCAAGACAAGAAGTTAAACAAATAAGTAAAAACATTAAAGATAAATATTTAGGCAAAACAGGCGCTGCTCCTGCTTCTAATTAATGGAAAAACTCAATGGAAAATAATATTTTTATTCGTTTGTGGAATGTTTTAGCTAAAAATCAATTAGTATGGAATGGTTTTAAAGAAACTCTTAAAATTACTTTAATAGGTTGTTTTATTGCTTTTTTTCTAGGGCTTATTTTAGGAGTTTTATTATATTTATTCAAAATACAAAAAAATTATAAAAGATATTGGATTTTAAATAGTTTGATGAATTTTTTCATTTCTACTCCTTTTTTAATCTTAATTGTTTTATTACTAAAATTAATTTTAATCCCTTATTTTCGCATGGGTTATGGCTTTGGTACTGCCCTTTTTTTCTTAGTCTTAGCTATTGCTCCTCTTTTTGCTCGTCATTGTGAACAAGTTTTTTTAACTACTAATCCAGAATTATACCAAACATCATTTAGTCTTGGAGCAACTAAATTTCAATTTGTGACTAAATTTTTGTTAACAGAAACCCGTTCTGATATCATTTTAAAACTAGCTTCTCTTTTTATCACTTCCCTTGCTTATTCTTCTGTTTTGCAAATTGTAGGGCATCAAGGTATTGCAGCAGTGGCAATTGATAATGGCTATAACGGACATTATGATTTTGAACCCTTTTTTACTCGCTTTGATTTAATTATAGTATCTGTTTTGCTTACCTTTATTTTAACTCAAACAGTTTATTTTTTAGGAAATCGCATTGCTTTTGCCCTTGATAAACGCTAATTACATCCATTTTTTACCAAATTTTTTCCTCTCAACAACTTTTTTATCATTTTTTTCCGCAATTTAGTCTTTTTTTTCATCAAATAAAGTAAAATAAGGTATAATACTCTTGTGGATAATATGAAATTAATTATAGCTATCGTTTCTAGTCACGATGCTAACAAAGTACAACAATCTTTAATAGAAAATAGTTTTTTTACAACAAGATTAGCTACTAAAGGAGGTTTTTTAAAAGAAGCTAATGCAACTTTTATTTTAGGAGTCAAAGAAGAACAAGTACCCAAAGCTTTAGAAATTATAAAAGCCCATTCTCATAAAAAAACTCAAATGATTCCAAACAATATCATCAATGAGTTTAGTGCTTATAATTCTTTTCCTACCGAAGTTTCTGTGGGTGGAGCAACGATTTTTGTTCTTGATGTGTACCAGTTTTTAAAAGTTTAACATTAATTAATAATTTTATTAAACCTAAAACCTATCAAATTCAACCAAATTTAAATTAAAAAAAGGAGTTTTTACGTGGCATTAACCAAAGAACAAAAACAAGAAATAATTAAACAAAATTCACGTTTTGCAAAAGACACAGGTTCATCTGAAGTTCAAATTGCTATTTTATCAGCAGAAATAAAACAATTAAGTGAACATTTAAAACAACACCCTCATGATTTTCACTCTAAAAGAGGTTTGTTTATGAAAAACAGCAAAAGACGTGATTTAGTAAAATATTTAGCAAACCAAAATTAATAATTCAAATATCGCAGCTTTTGTGGTATTTTTTTATTTTTATTTTCCTTGCATTTAATTTACTCAAACCAACCCCAACCCCCAAAAATTACTTACACACACACGCGCAACTAAACGCATAACAAAGTTAAAAAGGAGACAACAAGGAACAATATGAAAGGTTTATTAGTTTTATATGACAGATTTGAGGATTGTGAGGCTTTAGTCACAAGAGCTTTATTAAATCGCGTAGCCCTTCCTTTAACAACTGCAACTCTAAATCCCCAATTAGAAGTTATGTCTTCTAGCGGGCTTTGTGTAAAAGCAGATGCCAATTTAGCTACTATTAATCCTTTAGAATACGATTTTTTAGTTATTCCTGGAGGACCTTACGTAGCGCAAATTATTGAAAAAGAAACTTTTTTATTAAAATTAATTCAAAAATTTGTTGATGCTAATAAAGTTATTGGAGCTATTTGTGCCGCTCCCATGTTTCTAGGCAAACTAGATTTATTAAAAAATCACCCTTTTACTTGCTTTCCTTCTTGTAATCATTTTATTGAAGGTACTTATTTGCCAGACCAAAAAGCTGTTATTAGTGATAAATTTGTAACTTCGCGTTCTCCTATAACCGTCTTTGACTTTGTTTTTGCTTTAGTAGAAGTGCTGAAAGGCAAAGCTTTTGCTTTTGCTTTTAAAAATTCCCTTAATGTTTAGTAAATGTTTAGTAAATTTGGGACTTTTTATTTGTATATAAAAAATATCAAAATTATCTGATAACCATCCAACCATTATCCTCTTTTTTCAATTTTTTTTACACAATTTATGCATTCTTTTTTAAAAAAAGTTGACAAAATGATTTTTTTACTTGACTTAATGACATTATTTTAGTAAAATATTAAGAGAATATTGAAAATAAAAAATTACTATTTCATAATAATTAAGACTATTTCATATCTAAATTACAAAAGATTTCATAACTCTTTTGTTTTTGTCGCTTTCAAACAAAACACAAATACACACATAAAATTAATCACTATTTTTTCATTAATAATAAGGAGAAAATTCCATGACAGAACAATTGCAACCAAAAAACAATCAAAAAACTTTAATGGCTAATAAAACAACAGTAAAACCTAAATGGCACCTAGTAGATGCTAAGGGCAAAACCCTAGGCAGATTAGCTACCAAAGTGGCTTCCATTTTAAAAGGAAAACACAAAACACATTACACGCCACACGTAGACAATGGCGATTATGTTATTGTTGTAAATGCTGCCCATATTCATTTAACTGGCAAAAAATGGCAACAAAAAACTTACTACAAACATTCAGGTTATCCAGGTGGTTTAACTAAAGTTGTAGCTTCAGAAATGATGCGTAAATTTCCTACAAGAATGGTTGAAAAAGCAATTTTAGGAATGGTTCCTCATACTAAATTAGGTTCACAAATTGGTAAAAAATTATTTGTTTATGCCGAAAAAAACCACAATCACCAAGCGCAACAACCAGAAAGTTTAGAGTTTTAATTAGATGAAAAAAGTAAATTATTTTGGTACTGGTCGTCGTAAAAGTGCTGTGGCAAGAGTTATTTTAACTAATGGTACTGGCAAAATTACAATCAATACTAGAGATTTTGAAAAATATTTACCATTACCTGCAACACGCCTAGAAATGATTCAACCTTTAGAATTAACTGAAAAAAGAGAAGCTTTTGATGTAAGTGTGAATGTAAACGGCGGAGGTCTTTCAGCTCAAGCAGGCGCTATTCGTTTAGGAATTGCACGCGCTTTAATTGAAAGTGTTCCCGAATTAAGAGTCATTTTAAAAAAAGCTGGTTTATTAACTCGCGATGCTCGTTGTGTTGAACGCAAAAAATACGGTTTAAAAAAAGCTCGTCGAGCACCACAATTTTCCAAACGTTAATCCAAAAAAGAACTTTGTCAAAAAGTTCCTTTTTTTTAAATTTTCCACCAACGCCTCCCCTATTGATTTTAAATTAAAAGGAAAACCCTTACTGTAACTATGAAAAAAATTAAAGTTCGTTATGCTCCAAGCCCTACTGGTTTTTTGCATATAGGAAATGCCCGCACTGCTTTATTCAATTATTTGTTTGCCAAACACAATCAAGGAGAGTTTATCATCCGTATCGAAGACACCGATTTTTCACGCAATGTTGAAGGCGGCGAGGCTTCTCAATTAAAAAATTTACATTGGTTAGGAATTGATTGGAACGAAGGGCCCGATATCCAAGGGCCTTTTGGACCTTATCGCCAATCAGAAAGACTTGCCATTTACCAAAAATACGCCCAAAAACTACTTGATCAAGATCTGGCTTACAAAGAATTTCAAGAAGGACACACCACTTTTGCCATAAGATTTCGCGTTCCTACCAATCAAACTTTTGCCTTTGATGATTTAATTAGAGGCAAACTTACTTTTCAAAGTCAAGAAATCGAAGACTTTATTATCCTCAAATCAAACGGCTATCCTTCTTATAATTTTGCAGTTGTCATTGACGATCACTTAATGCAGATTTCTCATATTTTTCGAGGAGAAGAACACATCACTAACACTCCTAAACAAATTATGATTTATCAAGCTTTCCAATGGCATCTTCCTCAATTTGCTCACATGACTTTAATTCTTAACGACAACAAAAAAA